>NZ_JAXOFN010000010.1:0-3780 GCF_034420155.1 Massilia luteola | reverse complement strand
GACGGCATCGCGGTCGGCGCGATCACGGCGGGCACGTCGACCATCCGCGACGCGGCCGGCAACGACGCCAGCCTCGCGCTCTCCGGCCACGTGCCGGCGACCACCGGCGTGCTGGTCGATGCCACGGTCCCTGGCGTCACCGGCGATATCGCCGTGCCGGCGAACGCGACCTACGTCGCTGGCCAAACGCTGAATTTCACCGTCACGTTCGACGAGAACGTCATCGTCACGGGCACCGACAGCACCCTCGGCCTGACGATCGGCGGCACGGGGCGCAGCGCCACGTTCGCCTCGAGCACGGCCAATTCCATCACCTACACCTACACGGTGCAGGCCGGCGACACCGATGCCGACGGCATCGCGGTCGGCACGATCGCACCCGGCACCTCGACCATCCGCGACGCGGCCGGCAATAACGCCAACCTGACCCTGTCGGGCCACGTGCCGGCGACCACCGGCGTGCTGGTGGACGCGGTCGCGCCCGCCGTGGCGGGGAATATCGGCGTGCCCGCCAACGCGACCTACGTCGCCGGCCAGGCGCTGAATTTCACCGTCACGTTCGACGAGAACGTCGTAGTCACAGGCACCGACAGCACGCTCGGGTTGACCATCGGCGGCACAGGACGCAGCGCCACGTTCGCGTCCAGCACGGCCAATTCGATCACCTACACTTACACGGTGCAGGCGGGCGACGCGGATGCCGACGGCATCGCGGTCGGCGCCATTTCTTCGGGCACATCGACCATCCGCGACGCGGCCGGCAACAACGCCAGCCTGACGCTTTCCGGTCACGTGCCCGCCACCACCGGCATCCTGGTCGACACCATCGCACCGACGGTCGCCGGCAACGTGAGCGTGCCCGCCAACGGCACCTACGTGGCCGGCCAGAATCTCGATTTCACCGTCACGTTCGACGAGAACGTCGTCGTCGCCGGCACCGACAGCACGCTCGGCGTGACGATCGGCACGACCGCCCACAACGCCAGTTTCCTGTCGAGCAGCGGCAACACGATCACCTACCGCTATACCGTGCAGGCCGGCGATACGGACGCCGACGGCATCGCGGTCGGCGCGATCACGCCAGGCACGTCGACCATCCGCGACGCGGCCGGCAACGACGCCAGCCTGACCCTGTCCGGTCACCTGCCGTCCACCACCGGCGTGCTGGTCGATGCCACGGTCCCGAGCGTCGCCGGCAATATCGCCGTGCCGGCCAACGCGACCTACGTCGCTGGCCAAACGCTGAATTTCACCGTCACGTTCGACGAGAGCGTAACCGTCACGGGCACCGACAGCACGCTCGGCCTGACGATCGGCGGCACGACGCGCAGCGCCACGTTCGCGTCCAGCGCCGGCAACACCGTCACCTACACCTACACGGTGCAGGCAGGCGACGCCGATACCGACGGCATCGCGGTCGGCGCGATCACAACGGGCACCAGTACCATCCGCGACGCGGCCGGCAATAACGCCAACCTGACCCTGTCCGGGCACGTGCCGGCGACCACCGGCGTGCTGGTGGACGCGGTCGCGCCCGCCGTGGTGGGGAATATCGGCGTGCCCGCCAACGCGACCTACGTCGCCGGCCAAACGCTGAGCTTTACCGTCACCTTCGACGAGAACGTCACCGTCACCGGCACCGACAGCACCCTCGGCCTGACCATCGGCGGCACGGGACGCAGCGCCACGTTCGCGTCCAGCACGGCCAATTCGATCACCTATACCTACACGGTGCAGGCGGGCGATGCCGATGCCGACGGCATCGCGGTCGGCGCCATTTCTTCGGGCACCTCGACCATCCGCGACGCGGCCGGCAACAACGCCAGCCTGACGCTTTCCGGTCACGTACCTGCCACCACCGGCATCCTGGTCGACACCATCGCGCCGACGGTTGCTGGCAACGTGAGCGTGCCCGCCAACGGCACCTACGTGGCCGGCCAGAATCTCGACTTCACTGTCACGTTCGACGAAAACGTCGTCGTCACCGGCGGCGACAGCACGCTCGGCGTGATTGTCGGCACGACGGCGCACGATGCCAGTTTCCTGTCGAGCAGCGGCAACACGGTCACCTACCGCTATACCGTGCAGGCAGGCGATACGGACGCTGACGGCATCGCGGTCGGCGCGATCACGCCAGGCACCTCGACCATCCGCGACGCGGCCGGCAACGACGCCAGCGTGACCCTGTCCGGTCACCTGCCGTCCACCACCGGCGTGCTGGTCGATGCCACGGTCCCGAGCATCGCCGGCAATATCGCCGTGCCGGCCAACGCGACCTACGTCGCCGGCCAGACGCTGAGCTTCACCGTCACGTTCGACGAGAACGTGACCGTCACCGGCACCGACAGCACACTCGGCCTGACGATCGGCGGCACGACGCGCAGCGCCACCTTCGCGTCCAGTGCCGGCAACACTGTTACCTACACCTACACGGTGCAGGCAGGCGACGCCGATACCGACGGCATCGCGGTCGGCGCAATCACATCGGGCACCAGCACCATCCGCGACGCGGCCGGCAATAACGCCAACCTGACCCTGTCCGGCCACGTGCCGGCCACCACCGGCGTGCTGGTGGACGCGGTCGCCCCCGCGGTGGCGGGGAATATCGGCGTGCCCGCCAACGCGACCTACGTCGCCGGCCAGACGCTGAATTTCACCGTCACGTTCGACGAGAACGTCGTGGTCACCGGCACCGACAGCACCCTCGGGTTGACCATCGGCGGCACGACGCGCAGCGCCACGTTCGCGTCCAGCACGGCCAATTCGATCACCTACACCTACACGGTACAGGCGGGTGACACGGATGCCGACGGCATCGCGGTCGGCGCGATCACGCCCGGCACCTCGACCATCCGCGACGCGGCCGGCAACAACGCCACGCTGGCGCTTTCCGGTCACGTGCCCGCCACCACCGGCATCCTGGTCGACACGATCGCACCGACGGTCGCCGGCAACGTGAGCGTGCCCGCCAACGGCACCTACGTGGCCGGCCAGAATCTCGATTTCACCGTCACATTCGACGAAAACGTCGTCGTCGCCGGCAGCGACAGCACCCTCGGCGTAACGATCGGCGCGACGGCGCACAACGCCAGTTTCCTGTCGAGCAGCGGCAACACGATCACCTACCGCTATACCGTGCAGGCCGGCGATACGGACGCCAACGGCATCGCGGTCGGCGCGATCACGGCGGGCACGTCGACCATCCGCGACGCGGCCGGCAACGACGCCAGCCTGACCCTGTCCCGCCACCTGCCGTCCACCACCGGCGTGCTGGTCGACGCCACGGTCCCGAGCATCGCCGGCAATATCGCCGTGCCGGCCAACGCGACCTACGTCGCCGGCCAGACGCTGAGCTTCACCGTCACGTTCGACGAGAACGTGACCGTCACCGGCACCGACAGCACGCTCGGCCTGACCATCGGCGGCACGACGCGCAGTGCCGCGTTCGCGTCCAGTGCCGGCAACACCGTTACCTACACCTACACGGTGCAGGCGGGCGACACGGATACCGACGGCATCGCGGTCGGCGCGATCACAACGGGCACCAGCACCATCCGCGACGCGGCCGGCAATAACGCCAACCTCGCACTCTCCGGCCACGTACCGGCCACCACCGGCGTGCTGGTGGACGCGGTCGCGCCGGCGGTAGCGGGGAATATCGGCGTGCCCGCCAACGCGACCTACGTCGCCGGCCAGACGCTGAATTTCACCGTCACGTTCGACGAGAACGTCGTGGTCACCGGCACCGACAGCACCCTCGGGTTGACCATCGGCGGCACG
>NZ_JAXOFN010000009.1:0-203644 GCF_034420155.1 Massilia luteola | reverse complement strand
CTGGCACGCATTTCGCTGATAGTCCATCGAGCGCAGATGAATGCCTCACCAACCAACCGACACCTCAAGGAGCTTTGACCATGAAAACCCTGATCATCACCGACCTGGCCCGTACCGACAACCTCGACCGCGCCACCATGACCACCGTGCGCGGCGGTTTCAAGTTCGCATCGCCCTCGTACATGTTCGGCGACATCACCTATGCCCCGACGTCCGACTCGTCGATCAATGCCGCCCAGAACCTGGGCCAGGTCCAGAACGTGATGACGGCCACGGCCAACGGCTCCGCCTTCGTCGACGGCGTGCACGTCCACAACGACGTGTCGCAGAACGGCGCCAACACCATCGTGCGCCGCTGATCGCCCGAGTGCATTCCATCCAATCCAATTCATTCAATCGCTGAGGAGAATCGCCATGAACACCCTGACCATCAAAGACCTGGACCGCGCCGAACAACTGGACCGCACCGCCATGACGGCCGTGCGTGGCGGCTGGAGCATGTATTCGCCGTCGCTCAAGGTCGGTGACGTGACCTACGCGCCGAGCTACGACTCGTCGATCAACGCCATGCAGAACCTGGGCCAGCAACAAAACGTGCTGACCACGACGGCCAACGGCTCGGCCTTCCTGGACGGCGTCGGCGTGCACAACACGACGCACCAGAACGGCCAGAACAAGATCGTCGGCTGAACCCACCATCGCCATCATTGACTATACTTTCGAGGAGCATTGCCATGAACACCCTGACCATCAAAGACCTGGACCGCGCCGAACAACTGGACCGCACCGCCATGACGGCCGTGCGCGGCGGCTGGAGCATGTATTCGCCGTCGTACAAAGTCGGTGACGTGAAGTACACGCCGAGCTACGACGCGTCGATCAATGCCGTGCAGAACCTGGGCCAGCAGCAGAACGTGCTGACCGCGACGGCCAACGATTCGGCCTTCCTGGACGGCGTCGGCGTGCACAACACGGCGCACCAGAACGGCCAGAACAAGATCATCGGCTGAGCGGGAGAGACCCATGTCATCCATCGCAATCCACGACCTGGCGCATCGCAGCGAACTGGACATCCAGGCGATGTCGGCCATCCAGGGCGGCGCCGGCTTCGGCAAGGACGTCAACGTCACCGTGAACGTCAACCAGCAACTGGCGCAGTTCCAGCAGATCGGCGTCAATGTTCTGAACAACAACGGCGTCATCGGCGCCGGGTTCACCGGTCCGCACATCGACCTGGACGCCGCGCTGAAAGGCGAAAATAAATTGACCTTCTAAACCGCCCACTTTTGTGGTGTACATCCTCCCATTGCCGGGTCCGACCCGGCAATGGGAGTTCTGCCCGTTAACTTGCCATTCCGAGGAGGCATCATGGCTACCATCGTCATCAAGGATTTATCGGAGAACACGGAATTGGATCGCCAGGCAATGCTGGCGATCGCCGGCGGATCGCGTTTGCGCGCTAGCGGGGGCTTCGCGCGGCCCGCCCTGCAAAGGATCCGGCTGTTCGATCCGGCGCGTATCGCGGCCGCCAGGGCCGGCGGCGGGAAACCGGCGTCGCGCTGAGCGTCTGCTGCTGCATGGTCAACGCCGTCCGGTGCAAGCCGGGCGGCTTTTTTTGGGCTGTGTTCGCCCGCGCATTTGCTGTGCGCTACGCCCGGTCCGGCTAAGGCGGGCGCTCGATTACCTGAATATCGCGAACACAGCCTTTCCTTGTCCGCGGCGCAGTCTGGCCAAACCCTGTTGGATCGCGCCCAACACGCCCCGAAACGTGTTGGTTCCGCCCCGTCATCCGGGTTTTCCAGCCATGCATCCCGATGCCGTCCCACTGTCGAGATAAATTAAATAAACCGTTTATATTTCAAAGGCTTATCGCTTGATTCCGGTCTGGTCCAGGCACCTGGCACGCATTTCGCTGATAGTCCATCGAGCGCAGATGAATGCCTCACCAACCAACCGACACCTCAAGGAGCTTTGACCATGAAAACCCTGATCATCACCGACCTGGCCCGTACCGACAACCTCGACCGCGCCACCATGACCACCGTGCGCGGCGGTTTCAAGTTCGCATCGCCCTCGTACATGTTCGGCGACATCACCTATGCCCCGACGTCCGACTCGTCGATCAATGCCGCCCAGAACCTGGGCCAGGTCCAGAACGTGATGACGGCCACGGCCAACGGCTCCGCCTTCGTCGACGGCGTGCACGTCCACAACGACGTGTCGCAGAACGGCGCCAACACCATCGTGCGCCGCTGATCGCCCGAGTGCATTCCATCCAATCCAATTCATTCAATCGCTGAGGAGAATCGCCATGAACACCCTGACCATCAAAGACCTGGACCGCGCCGAACAACTGGACCGCACCGCCATGACGGCCGTGCGTGGCGGCTGGAGCATGTATTCGCCGTCGCTCAAGGTCGGTGACGTGACCTACGCACCGAGCTACGACGCGTCGATCAACGCCATGCAGAACCTGGGCCAGCAGCAGACCGCGCTGACGGCCACGGCCAACGGTTCGGCCTTCCTGGACGGCGTCGGCGTGCACGACACGACGCACCAGAACGGCCAGAACAAGATCGTCGGCTGAGTTGCCGCTGCGCGGGACCGGAACCGCTCCCGCGCAGCACTCCCTGCCACACCATCCACGCATTCAGGAGAACATCATGTCATCCATCCAGATCCGCGACCTGGCGCGCAGCGCCGCTCTCGACAACCAGGCCATGGCGGCCGTACGGGGCGGTACCGCCGCTTTCGGCAAGGACGTCAACGTCACCGTGAACGTCAACCAGCAGCTCGGCCAGTTCCAGCAAATCGGCATCAATGTCCTCAACAATAACGGCGTCATCGGTTCCGGCTTCACCGGTCCGGACCTGCGCCTGGCGGCCCCGATGTGGGGCGAGAACCGCGCCGTGTTCTGACCACGTGCCACACGACCATCACCATCACATTCGCATTCAGGAGAACCGCCATGAAAACCTTGACCATCACCGACCTCGCCCGCAGCGAACATCTCGACCGTCCGACCATGTCGGCCGTGCGCGGCGGCTGGAAAATGAATTCGCCGACGTATTCGTTCGGCGACATCACGCACGCCGGCACCTACGACTCGTCGATCAACGCCACGCAGAACTTGGGCCAGGTGCAGAACGTGCTGACCGCCACTGCCAACGACTCGGCGTTCGTGGGTGGCGTCCACGTCGACAACGACGTCACGCAGAACGGCACCAACAAGATCGTGCGCCGCTGATCGAAAGCGCGACAAGCGGCAAATTTGGACTACACTGGGGAGACCGGCCTCCGGTCTCCCTTCTTCCCGTCTGGAGAGGCATATGGCTACCATTACCGTCAAAGATCTTCCCACCAGCATGGCGCTGGACCGCAAGGCGCTGTCGGTCATCCATGGTGGCGGCGGGGCGCCGTGGGTCTTCGGCTGGATCCAGCCCTACATCGATGCTTCACCGAGCCAGATCCCGGTGATCAACTTCTACCAGATCAATAATTTCGCCGACCAGATGATCAACCAGTACCAGACGGTGTCGGTCAACAACACCGGCGCGAACGCGACCCTGAACGTGGCGGTGGATGAAAGCAGCCTCAACAAAGCTGTGCGCCCGACCTGACTGCCCGAGCCGGCCATGAGCTGCGATGCCGCCTTCCACTGGACTTCCGCCGCGCTGACGGACGTCGGCCGGGTACGCAGCCGCAACGAGGATGCCTGTCTCGCCCAGCCGCAGCGCGGCCTGTGGGCCGTGGCGGACGGCATGGGGGGCCATGCGTTCGGCGACGTGGCGAGCCGCACCGTCGTCGAGGCGCTCGACCGGTTGCCGCCGCCCTCCAGCCTGGCCCGCTTCATCGATGCCGCGCGCGACGCGATCGTGCAGGTCAACGGTACGCTGCGCGCCGAGGCGCGCACGCGGCACGTGCCGGTGATGGGCAGCACGGTCGTCGCCCTGCTCGCCTGCGGGACGGAAGCGGCCTGCCTGTGGGCGGGCGACAGTCGCATCTACCTGTACCGGAGCGGCCGCCTGCAGCAGCTCACGCGCGACCACAGCCAGGCCGCGGCGCTGCAGGCGCGCGGGTTCGACGCCGCCGCCGCGGCCGTGGGCGCGAACATGATCACGCGCGCGGTGGGCGCGAGCGACACGCTGGACGTCGAGGTCACGACCCTGACCGCGCGCGACGGCGACATCTTCCTCCTGTGCAGCGACGGCCTCAGCAATCCAGTGCCCGAGCAGGACATCCGCGAGGCGCTCGCCTGCGGCGATTGCGCCCACGCAGCCCAGACCCTCGTCGGGCGGGCGCTGGCGAACGGCGGCCGCGACAACGTCACGGTCGTCGTGGTGCGTGCGAGCGACATGTCCTCCGACAGGACGTTGTTGAACCCGGCGTTGTAGGGCGGGCGGCCTCCGCCCACGCGTACGCCAACACACCGCATACGTCACGCGTGGGCACGTGGTGCCCACCTACTAATGGGTCTTGCGAAAATCTTTTGAATGCAGGCCATGCTTCCTCAGCAGGATCTGCAGGTGCGACCGGTTCATGTCCCAGCGCCGCGCCAGCTCCGCGACGGTGCCGCCGACTTCCTGCAAGCCCCGCTCCAGGCAGTGTTTCTCCGCCTCGTCGCTGGCGGCGCGCTTGGCCTCGGCCAGCGAGACATTGGCCGCGCCGTCGCTGCCCTCCGGCTGTGCGCTCGCGCTCGATGCCGCCGGCCGGATGTCTTCCGGCAGATGCAACAGGTCGGCCGTCGCGCCGGCCAGGCAGGCGATGCGGTACATGATGTTGCGCAGTTCGCGGATATTGCCGGGATACGGGTAGCGCAGCAAAAAATCGCGCAGGCGCGCCGTCAACGCGACGGGCCGGCGTTTCAACGCTTCGGCCGCCTCGTCGCCGTAGTAGGCGAGCAGCAGCGGGATCTCGTCCTTGCGCTCGCGTAGCGGCGGCAACGTGACGTGGATGACGCTGAGCCGATAAAACAGGTCTTCACGGAACGTGCCCTGTTCGATCAGCTTGCGCAGGTTCTTGTTGGTCGCGGCGACGATGCGGGCGTCGACGGCGATGGTCTCGTCCGAGCCGACCCGCTGTATCTCGTGCGACTGCAGCACGCGCAGCAACTTGACCTGGCCGGGCAACGGCAATTCTCCGATCTCGTCGAGGAAGATCGTGCCCTTGTGCGCGCTCTCGAACTTGCCCTTGCGGTCATTGGCCGCGCCCGTGAATGCCCCCTTCTTGTGGCCGAACAGTTCCGATTCGAGCAGGCTGTCCGGAATCGCGCCGCAGTTGACGGAGATGTACGGCTTGTCGGCGCGGGTGCCGTTCGCGTGGATCACCTTGGCCATCAGCTCCTTGCCGGTGCCGCTCTCGCCGTCGACCAGCACGGGAAGGTCGGTGGGGGCGGCCTTCTCGGCGATCTCCAGCGCGTCGAGCAGTTTCGGGTTGTCGCCGAACGTGCCTTCGAACACGAAGCTGCGTGCCAGCAGCGCGCGCCGGCGCTCGCCGGTCGCCGGTTCGGCCACGGGCTCCTCGCCCGTGCGGCGTTCGATGTCGCCGCTCACGGCCTGCACGAAGCGCTCCTTGTGGGACAGCTGCATCACCTCGTCGCGCAGCGTATTCGCCTGGCGCAGCAGTTTCTCGACGTCGGGCCGTTCGAGCCGCGTCGCCCAGCGCAGAGTCGAACGCATGATCTCGATTTTTTCGAGCAGGGCCGCATACGACATCGCGGAGCCGCGTTCGCCGCCGGGATTGAACAGTTTCATGCGACCCCCGCGCCGAGCTGCTTCTGCACCAGCTCGTAGTACATGCCGCGTCGCGCCAGCAATTCCTCGTGGCGGCCCTGTTCGGCGATCTTGCCTTCGTATAGCACGACGATCTTGTCGGCCCGCATGATCGTGCTGAGGCGGTGCGCGATGATGACGGCCGTGCGCCCCGCCAGGATCGCCTCCATATTCGACATGATATTGCTCTCGGACTGCGTGTCGAGCGCCGACGTTGCTTCGTCGAACACGAGCAGGCGCGGGTCGTGGTACAGGGCGCGCGCGATGCACAGGCGCTGCACCTGGCCGCCGGACAGGCCCACGCCGCGTTCTCCCACCACCTGCTCGTAGCCGAGCGGCAGCTTGCTGATGAAGGCGTGCGCATCCGCCATCTTCGCCACTTCCTCCACACGGCGGCGGTCGGGGCTGTCGTCGCCGCTGGCGATGTTTTCCGCGATCGTGCCGGAAAACAGCAGATTGCTCTGCATGACATAGCCGACCTGCGCGCGGTAATAGCCGCGGTCGATGGCGCCCATGTCGTAACCGTCGACGAAGATCTTGCCCTCGCTGGGTGGATAAAAGCCGACCAGCAATTTCGCCAGCGTCGTCTTGCCCGAGCCGCTGCGGCCGACGATCGCCACCAGCTGGCCCGGCTTGATGTCGATGTCGATATCTTCGAGAACATACGGCGTGTCCTCGCCGCCGTAGCGGAAAAACATGTGCTCGAGCCTGACGTCGCCCTGCAGATCGGGCAGCACGACGCGCGCCGCGACGTCGGCGGGTTTCTGTTCCGGTTCGATGTCGAGCACGTCGCCGAGGCGCTCCATCGCGACGGTGGCGTCGCCCATGCGGCTCCACAGGCCGACCAGGCCCATCAGCGGCCCCAGCACGCTGCCCATCAGGGCGTTGAAGGCCATCAGCTGGCCGATCGTCAGTTCGCGCGCCAGCACGAGGCTCGCGCCGGCCCACAGGATCACGATCGTCGTGGCCGAGTTCAGCACCTGGCTCGCGAGGCCGACGAGGATGTTGAACGACTGCGAGCGGTACTGCGTCTCGAGCGCCTTCACATATTTCTTTTCCCATTTCAGGCGCACGGGACGCTCGCTGCCCATTCCCTTGATGGTTTCGATGCCGCCCAGCGCTTCCATCAGGAACGATTGGGCGTCGGTCGAGGCGGCGAACACTTCGCGCGCATACTCCTTGATGCGCGGCGTCGTCAGCACGGTCAGCGCGACGATCGGGATCACGAAGCCGATCAGCAGCAAGGTCAGTTTGACGTTGTAGAAGAACAGGATCGTGAAGTACATGAACACCATCAGCAGGTTGAGCAGCGTCGTTACGGTGGATTCCGTGAGGAAGGCGCGGATCGTCTGGTTTTCCGAGAAGCGCGCGAGGATGTCACCCGTCTTGCGCTTGGCGAAGAACGAATACGGCAAGGACATCGTGTGCTTGAAGAACTGCGCCATCATCGAGAAATCGAGATTGCGCACCATGTAGTTCGACAGATACGCGCGCAGGGTCGACATCATCTGCGTGAACGCGGTCGAGATGACGAGGCCCAGGATCAGCAGGTGCAGCAGCCCCAGGTTCTGGTGGACCAGCACGCCGTCGAGGATGTTCTGGATGATCAAGGGCGGCACGATGCCCAGCATCTGGATCACGAATGTGGCCAGGAACAGGTGCAGCAGGATCTTCCTGTAGGGCTGCAAATAGCCGACGAAGCGCAGCCATGGCGAGCGCGCCGCCGTCGACTGCACCAGCTGTTCGCCCGGCGTGAACACGAGGCAGGTGCCGCTCCAGCCCCGTTCGAACTCTTCCACGCTCATCTTCTTGAAGCCGACGGCCGGGTCCGCCACCCACACCTGTGTCGGCGACACGCCGTACACGATGACGTAGTGGTAACCCTCCCAGTGCACGATGAACGGCAGTTCGAAGCCCTGCAGCGCGTCAAACGTGCATTGCACGCCGCGCGTGCCGAACCCGAGCGCCTCGCCCGCGCGAGCGAGGCTGTCCAGGGTGGCGCCCTGCGCGGTAACGTTGGCGAGTTCACGCAGCTTACCGAGCGTCATGTTGATGCCGTAATGGCGGCACAGCATCGCCAAGCAGGCGGCCCCGCAATCCATTTCCTCGGCCTGCTCGACCCAGGCGAAACGCTTGATGACTTTTTCGCCGGCCGCCGGTTGCGAGGCCAGGTCGAGCACGACGGGCCGCTTGCGCCGCTCCGCCAGTTTTTTCTGGCGGTGCAGTTCGCGTTCGAGACAGCGCACGCGTTCCTCGACGACGTCGCGGAATTTGGCGTTGCGCTCGAGGATGAAGTGCGCGGATTTTTCCGGAATGACGAGTACCGTCGCCTCCGTCGCGGCCACGACCGTCGCGGGCTGTTCCTGGCGCATCAGGCAGGCGCGCTCGCCGAAGATTTCTCCGGGTCCCAAGGTGGCTACCACGTACTCGTCGGTGCTGTCGTGGACGACGACGCGTACTTCTCCCTGGCGCACGACGTACAGCCGGCGGTCGTCGCGCGCGCCCTGCCTGAGGATCTCCTTGCCGCTGGCGATGCGCTTGACGCCGACGCTGCGCACGAACTCGTCCAGCTCCGGCTTGCTGACCTTGCCGCGCAGGTCGAACAGCTTCGCGACGAGCCCGCCGGCCGAGGTGATCGCGACGTAGTTGTTGATGAAGTCGAGCGCGGCGGGATTGCGGCCGACGACCGGTTCGACCGCCGTGCGCGGGATGAACCACAGCTCCGTCTTGAGCGCCGCGCGCGCGGACAATTCGTGCCGGTAGCTGCGCAGCATGGCGATCTCGGCGAACACTTCGCCCGCCTTGCGCACGCCCATGCTGGTTTCCTTGCCGTGTTCCTCGCTGAACACGCGCACGGAACCGGTGCGGATGATGTACAGGCCGTCGGCCGCGTCGCCGGCACTGCAGACGGTGTCGCCGAATGCGTACGCGCGGGTTTCGATCGCCGCGGCCAGGCGTTCCAGTTCCTCCGCCGTGAAGACGGACAGGATCTCGACGGTCGCGAGGAACTCCGCGGGGGATTGCTGTTGTTGCGCCAAGGATTCCATATCGGTGCCCCGCGAGCCGGCCCGTCACCGTCCGGCCGCCGCCGGCTCAATGCGCGGGGCAGGCTTCGATGATGTGCTCCTGCGCGCGTGCCGCCAGCCATTCCTCGCGCAGCAGGCGGCGCACCTCGACCGCCGTGTCCTCGTCCAGCGCGGCGGGGTTCCTGGCATTGACGGCATAGATTTCGAACAGCGTCCGGTCGGGCGAGGGAAACGGCCCCAGCAGATCGCCGGCCGCCGCGTTGAACACGCGTGCCTCGATGTCCGGCTTCAGCGAACCGCGCAGCACCTTGCCGATCACCCCGCCGTTCTCGCGCGCCTCGCCGACTGAATGTTCGCTCACCATCTCGGCGAAGCTGTCCGGATCGTCGGACAACGCCGACATCATTTCCTTGGCCTTGCCTTCGGAATCGAGCACGATATGGCTGATCTCGACGCTGTCGAACTTCGGAGAATTGAGTTTGAAATATTGCTCGACGGCCTGTTGGCTGCAGACCTGCTCCATCATCCTTTCCTGGATCAGGCCGTCGACGATGAATTCTTCGAACTCGTCCAGGCTGACACCCATGACGTCGAGATAGTGATTCATGTCCGTCGCGCGGTGCAGGCCCTGGATGCGGCGGAACTGGTCGGCGCGTTCCTGGATCGCGTCGGGCGCGGGTTGCATCCCCTGTTTCTTCGCCGCCAGCACGGTCAGCTTGTCGCGCACCATCTGCTCGACGAGCCCTTCGAACTGCCCGGTCAGCTTGAGTGTACGGATGAAGTCATCCGTATCGATGACGACATCGTCGATGCGCACAATCCCGGTCATGGTCTCTCCCTCGACATCCGCATGTCGCATGCACGGCTGCGGACGCTGTTGTCGTTGCGACGCCCTCGTCCTATCTGTTGTAGCAGGCGGACGGGCAAAGTCAATGTCCGCGCGCCGGCCGCCGGCGGCGTCAATTCAACAGCGGGCGCACATGCGGTATCATCGCGTCCATGCGTCGCCTGATCCTCATCGTGCTGCTGCTGGTCTATCCATTCCAGGTCGCCCTGGCCGTGGCGGACAAGTGCTGCGCGATGACGCCCGCCGGCGTCAGCCATCACAGCGTGGTGACCGGCACCGACACCGTGTTCCTGGCCGATGACGCCGGCGCCGCCCTGACCGACCCGCATTGCGCCGCCTGCACGTTCGGTCATACGGCCTGCCTGCCCGCACAGTTCGTCGTCATACCGGCCGATCGTCGCTACGCGTCGGACATCGCGTTTTTCCCGCCTTTCCTCACCGCGCCGCCTGTCAGCCGTCCCGAACGGCCGCAATGGCCCGCCGCCGCCTGACCGCGCGCGGCTTTGACTCGGAGGCTTGACGCCTCACATCCACCGCGCGCCTGAATCGACCATTTTCAGGAGCACGCATGAACACACCCCGACATCTGGCGGTGCTCGTCGTCGCATCCGCATTGGCATGGCGCTGCGGCGCCGAGCCCGTGCGCGTTGCGACGCCGGACAGCGCATCCATCACCTTGTCCACAGCGATCCATCTCGCCCTGGACCAGCCCGCCGCACGCGCGGCCTCTTATGAAGCCGAGGCCGGCGCAGCACTGGTCGGCCAGGCCGACCGCTTTCCGAATCCCGCGCTGTCGTACCTGCGCGAAGGCCGGCAGGCGGGCACGCGCACGACCACTGTGCAGATCGACCAGACGATCGAGCTCGGCAATAAACGCCGGGCCCGCGTCGCTCTCGCGCAAGAAGCCGCCGGCCTGGCGCGCATCGAGTCGGCGGCGCGGCGCCAGGCCATACGTGCCGACGTCATCGCCGCCTATCACGATGTCCTGGGCGCCGGACACCGGCTGGCGCTCGCGCAGGCATTGACCGGCGTTGCGCGCAAGACCGTCGACGTGGCCGGCAAGCGCGTGGCGGCCGGGAAAATCTCGCCGATCGACGAGACGCGGGCCCGCCTCGCCGCCGTCGACGCCACGACCGCGTTCGCCCAGGCGACGGCGGCGCAGGCCATCGCCCGGACCAGGCTGGGCGCGCTGATCGGCCGGCCATCGGCGACCATCGTGCTCGCGGACGACAGCGACCGCTTGCCGGACGTCGAACCCCTCGCCGCGCTGCTGGCCCGGGCCGGCGATGCGGCCGCCATCCGGCGCGCGCGTGGCCAGGTCGCGGCCCGGCAGGCCCAGGCGGACGTCGAGCGGGCGGCGCGCGTGCCCGACGTCACCTTGTCCGTCGGCACGAAACGGGATGACCAGATCGGCCGGCGCCAGGCCGTCGTCGGCCTGTCCATGCCGCTGCCCCTGTTCAACCGCAACGAGGATGCCTTGCGCGCGGCCTTGCGCCGCACCGACCAGGCCGGCGAGGAACTGGCCGCCGCCCGGGTCGAGATGGCAGCAGCGCTGACGGCCGCCCACACCCGCTACGAGGCGGCCCGGAACGAAGTTCTGCTGCTGCGACGCGACGTCCTGCCGAATGCGCAGGCCGCGTACGAGCAGACGCTGAAGGGTTTTGAATACGGAAAATTTTCCTTCCTGGATGTGCTCGACGCGCAGCGCACCTGGTTCCAGGCGCAGTCGCGCCAGTGGGACAGCCTCGACGATGCCTGGCGCGCTTACGCCGACATCGAACGCCTCGCCGGCCCCATCGAACAATATTGAAGAGAACACCATGACGCAGAAACAGAAACTGGCGATCGCGCTGCTGTGCGCGCTCGCCCTCCTCGTTGCCGCCCTGATGCTGTTTACGCGCAACGGCACGGCACCCGCCAGCCAACCGGACGCGCACGGCCACGACGACCGCGGCGCGGACGCAGGCACCCCGCCAGACGACGCCGGCGAACGCGGCATCGCGATGACGGATGCGCACATCAAGGCCAACGGCATTGCTCTCGACACGGCCGGCCCGGCCACGCTCCGGCAGCGGCTGCACCTGCCCGCGCAAATAAAAATCGATGCGGAGCGGACCGTCGCGCTGGCGTCTCCCGCACCGGGCATCGTGCACGCCGTGCTCGTGTCGGCCGGCAACGTCGTCCGCCGGGGCCAGGCACTCGTGACGATCTGGAGTCCATCCGTCGCGCAATGGCGCGCCGACGCCGCCAGCGCGCGCCAGCGCCTGCAGCTCGCGCGCACGACGTATCGACGCGAAAAAATGCTGTGGGACGAGCGCATCTCCGCCCGCCAGGACTTTGAGGCCGCCGCGACGGCCGTGAAGGAAGCGGAGATCGCCGCGCAGGCCGCGGCCCAGCATCTACTCGCCCTCGGCATCGGGCAGGGGGATGTCGTATCGGGCAGCGTGACGGTGCGCGCGCCGATCGCCGGCGTCGTCGTCGAGAAACCGGCCGTGGCGGGCCAGGCCGTCGACGCGATGACACCCCTGCTGACGATCGCCGATCTCGCGCATGTGTGGATCGAGGCGGCCGTGCCCGCCGGCAGCCTGGCCCAGGTCGGCACCGGCATGGCGGCGACGGTGAGCGTCGGCACCCGGCCGGACGAGATCGACGGCGTTGTTTCCTTCGTCGGCCCGGTTCTGGGCGAGACGACGCGCATGGCGACGGCGCGCATCGTGTTGGCCAACCGCGACGCGCGGCTGCGGCCGGGCATGCTGGCGAGCGTCGACCTGATGGGACCGCAGGCACAGGTTCCCGTGACGGTGGCGAGCGACGCCATCCAGACGATCCACGAGCACAGCGTCGTGTTCGTCCGTACGGGCGCCGGATTCCAGGCGCGCGACGTCGTGCCCGGCCGGTCGGACGGCAAGCGGACCGAGATCGTGCGCGGGCTGGCGCCCGGCGCCACCTATGCGGCTGGCGGCAGCTTCCTGCTCAAGGCCGACCTCGGCAAGAACGAAGCCGGCCACGACGACTGACGAGGCGACCATGTTCGAAAAACTCATCGCATTCGCCATCGCGCGCCGTTGGCTGGTCGTGTTCGCCGTCATCGCCCTTGCCGGCCTCGGCGTCGTGAACTACCAGCGCCTGCCGATCGACGCCGTGCCCGACATCACCAACGTGCAAGTCCAGGTCAACACCGCGGCGCCGGGATATTCGCCGCTGGAAGTCGAGCAGCGCATCACCTTCCCCATCGAGACGGCGATGAACGGCCTGCCGCGGCTCGAGCAGACGCGTTCGCTGTCGCGGTATGGCCTGTCCCAGGTCACCGTCGTCTTCAAGGAAGGCACCGACATCTATTTTGCGCGCCAGCTCGTGAACGAACGGCTGCAGCAGGCGAAAAGCCGGCTGCCCGACAAGGTCGAGCCGGTGCCGGGCCCGATCGCGACGGGGCTCGGCGAAATTTTTTACTGGACGGTCGAAGCGCGCGCCGGCGCGCGCAAGCCGGACGGCACGCCCTATTCTCCGGCCGACCTGCGCGAGATCCAGGACTGGATCGTGGCACCGCAGCTGCGTGGCGTGGCGGGCGTCACGGAAGTGAACACGATCGGCGGATACCTCAAGGAATACCAGGTCGCGCCGGACATGGCGAAGCTGACGGCCCGCGGCCTGTCGCTGGCAGCGCTCGTGCACGCCATCGACCGCAACAACGTCAACGCGGGCGCCGGCTATATCGAGCGGGGCGGCGAACAATTTGTCGTGCGCACGCCCGGGCAGGTGAAATCGCTGGAAGAGATCCGCAACATCGTGCTCGACGTCGTCGACGGCGCACCCGTGCGCATGCGCGACGTGGCCGACGTCGAACCGGGCCGAGAACTGCGCACCGGCGCCGCCACCGAGAACGGGAGCGAGGTCGTGCTGGGCGCCGTCTTCATGCTCATCGGCGAGAACAGCCGCGCCGTGGCGGACGGCGCGCGCCGCAAGCTGGACGAGGTCAACCGCTCGCTGCCGTCCGGCGTGCAGGCCTTACCGGTGTACGACCGTGCCGTGCTGGTGAACAAGGCCATCGCGACCGTGCGTAACAACCTCGTCGAAGGCGCGCTGCTCGTCATTGCGATCCTGTTCGTCTTCCTGGGCAATCTGCGCGCGGCGCTCGTCACCGCCCTCGTGATTCCGCTCGTGATGCTGCTCGTGTTCACGGGCATGGTGGGCGCCGGCGTCAGCGCCAACCTGATGAGCCTGGGGGCGCTCGACTTCGGCATCATCATCGACGGCGCCGTCGTCATCGTCGAGAACTGCGTGCGCCGGCTCGGCCTCGCCCAGGCCGCCGCGGGCCGGCCGCTGACGGGCGCAGAGCGCCGCGCCGAGGTCGCGCTCGCGGCGGCCGAGGCGAGACGGCCGCTGCTGTTCGGCCAGTTGATCATCATGACGGTGTACCTGCCGATCCTCGCGCTGTCCGGCGTCGAAGGCAAGATGTTCCACCCGATGGCGATCACCGTCGTGATGGCGCTGGCGGGCGCGATGGTGTTGTCCGTGACGTTCGTGCCGGCCGCCGTCGCGCTGTTCGTCAGCAACGTGGCCGGGCACGACAACCGCCTGATGCACAGCGCGCACGACCTGTACCGGCCGCTGCTGGACTGGGTGCTGCGCAACCGCCCGGTGGCGCTGACGTTCGCCGCGTTGAGCGTGCTGTTGACGGGCCTGCTGGCGACGCGTCTGGGCACCGAGTTCGCGCCGAACCTGAACGAAGGCGATCTGGCCGTGATGACCGTGCGGATACCCGGCACGAGCCTGCCGCAGTCGGTGGCGATGCAGCAGACGCTGGAACGTGCCCTGCTGCGCGAATTCCCCGAGATCGAGCGGGCGTTCGCGCGCATCGGCACGGCCGAGGTGGCGACGGACCCGATGCCGCCGAACGTCGCCGACAGTTATTTTATTTTGCGGCCGGAACGGGACTGGCCGACGCCGCGCCGCTCGCACGCCGAGCTCGTGGCCGCGATCTCGGCGGCGGCGCAGCGCATCCCCGGCAACAACTATGAATTCTCGCAACCGATCCAGCTGCGTTTCAACGAACTCATATCGGGCGTGCGCAGCGACGTGGCCATCAAAGTGTTCGGGGACGATACGGCCACGATGGTCGCGGCGGCCCAGCGCATCGCCGGGCTGCTGGGGCGGCTGCCGGGCGCGTTCGACGTGAAGATCGAGCAGACGGAGGGACTGCCCGCGCTGACGCTGGCCGTCGACCGCCTCAAGGCGGCGCGCTACGGCCTGAACGTGGCCGACGTGCAGGAGGCGTTCGGCACGCTCGTCGGCGGCCGCGACGTGGGCACGGTGTTCGAGGGCGACCGCCGCTTCGCCATCACCGTGCGCCTGCCGGAAGGGGCGCGCAACGACGTCGAGACACTGCGCCGCCTGCCGATTTCGCTGCCCGCGCGCGACGGGCGCGCCGCCAGCATCCCGTTGTCCGAGATCGCCACGCTTGCCTTCGTGCCGGAAGCGAACCAGATCAGCCGCGAAAACGGCAAGCGCCGCATCGTCGTCACGGCCAATGTGCGCGGGCGCGACCTGGGGTCGTTCGTCGCGGATGTGCAGGGCAATCTCGGCAAGCTGAACGTGCCGGCGGGCGTCTGGCTGAGCCTGGGCGGACAGTTCGAGAACCTGCAGGCGGCGAGCCGGCGCCTGGCCCTCGTCGTGCCGGCCGCGCTGGCGCTCGTGTTCGCGTTGCTGTACCTGATGTTCGGCAGCGTGAAGGACGGCCTGCTCGTGTTCAGCGGCATCCCGTTCGCCGTCAGCGGCGGCGTGCTGGCGCTGTGGCTGCGCGGGCTGCCGCTGTCGATCTCGGCGGCGGTCGGCTTCATCGCGCTGTCCGGCGTTGCCGTGCTGAACGGGCTCGTCATGCTCGCCTTCGTGCGTTCGCTGCGCGACCAGGGCCGCACGGCCGAGGAGGCCATCCGCGAAGGCGCGCAGGTGCGCTTGCGGGCCGTGCTGATGACGGCGCTCGTCGCTTCGCTCGGCTTTTTGCCGATGGCGCTGGCGACCAGCACGGGCGCCGAGGTGCAGCGGCCGCTGGCGACGGTCGTCATCGGCGGCATCCTGTCGTCGACGGCGCTCACCTTGCTGATCCTGCCGGCCCTGTACACGTGGGCGCATGGAAGTTCCCGCGATCGACGGCATCGTTGACCGTCCTGGTGCGCGCGCCGGCGCGCCGTCCGCGCCGGCCGCGCATGTGGCAGACTTGGGTCTCGACTATCGACACGGACACCGTACATGGACACCGGACGGATCGAAGCGCTGGCCCTGCGCGCCAGCCTGGCCGCGCCACCCGCGCGCGTGGACGGCGTGCGCGCCATCGCCGGCATGGGACTGGACGGCGACGTGCATGCCGACCCGCTGTCGCCGCGCCAGCTGCTGCTTGCCGGCACCGATGCGTACGACGCGTTCGCGCTGCCGCCGCACGCGCTGCGCGAGAACCTGCTGGTGGACCTCGACACGTCGCGGCTCGCCTCCGGCACCGTGTTGCGGATCGGCGAGACTGTCCTGCTGCGCCTGATGTTCCAGTGCGAGGCCTGCGGGCACCTGGATGGCCACCGGCCCGGCCTGTCCATGCGCATCGGCACGCGGCGCGGCATGCTGGCGCGCGTCCTGCGTGGTGGACGCATCCGCCCGGGCGACCGGGTCAGCAGCGCGGGCCCGCCGTTGCCGGCGTGGTCCGACGACTGGCGCGAGCGCATCGTGCACGTGCTCGACGCCATGCCGCCCGCGAGCGTGATCACCTATAAACGGCTGGCCCAGCTGGCGGGCGTCGCGTCGAGTTATTGCCGCGCCTTCCCGGGCGTCATCGCCCGGATGGGACCGTTCTATGCGGGCAGGGCGGTGCCGACGCAATCGAATACCGCCCTGCCGCGCTGGGATGGTTATGGGTTGTTCGGGCACGCGGCGGACGATGCGATCGAAGAGCGGTTGTTTTCCGCCGAAGTCGTGCCTTGGAGCGGCTGGACGTCGTAGCGGACGTCGCCGCGATCCGCCGCCTGCGGTCCGGTGACGAGGTAGGCATCCCAACCGAGGCGCCCGCCTGACGCGGGGCCGCGGATCGTGCTGCGTACCGCCGCGCCGCGCAGGATCAGTTCGATTTCCTAGTCGAGCGTGACACGGGCCAGCAGGCCAAGCAGGCTCTTGAGGGCGCGCGCAGCCAGGCCGCCCGGCAGGAACGTCGTGAAACCGGCGTGGTCCAGCGGGCCGATGACGATGCGCAGCCGCAGGTCGCGCTGCCACACGCGGATGCCGGCCATCGCGCTCGTTCCCGGGACGGCGGTGGCGCGGCCGGGGACCGTCTGCTGGGCCGGCGGTACGTCGTACCAGGCGCCGACGAATTGCTCGACCCGGACGGGCTGGCCGAAATACTCGGACAGCACGCGGCCCATCTGCACGGCCGAGGGTGGACGCCGGCGTCGCGCAGCTGGCCGGGATCGCCGCGGCCGGCGACCCGGCCCGGTGTCACGCTGGGGGTGGCGTGCGCGTCACACGTCGGCGACGGGACGGTGGCGCGCAGGGCGCATGACCGGACCTTGTTCACTGCCCGTCGCGGGCGGGCGCGCGCCACGCCTGCGTGCGGCCCAGCACGTGGCTGTCGATGGTTCCCTTCCTGGCCAGCTGGCCGCCGATGCCGAAATTCAGCAGGCAGACATCGTCGTCTTCCGTCTCGCGGCCCTGGAAGCGGCGGGCCCACGGATCGCGCGGCGGCGCTTCCTGCGTGGGCCGGCGCGGCACGGTCGGCGCCCGCGCGGCAGGTCGCGCCGCAACGGGTTCGTCGAGGATGGCGGCGCGCTGGCCGCTGGCGCTGCAGGCGACGAGCGCGCAGACGCCGGCGCGTTGCGCCCATGCAGGCAGCGGCGCGAAGGTCATTGCGGCGGCCAGCGGCAGTAATGTGCGGAGCGAAGTCATGGCGTGCGCCCGGTCGATGACGGAGACGTCACTGTAGCGGCTTGCCGCGGCCGGCGGATGTCCGATTGTGTCCGATACGCGTCCCGATACATGCGCTTGCAAAAATCCTGCGCTACCATGGGCGGCCTGACATCACATCGAGGAGACGGCGCATGATCTATCAAGGCAGTTGCCATTGTGGCCGGGTTGCGTACGAGGTGGAGGGAGATATCCAGGGTGCCCTCGCCTGCAATTGTTCGATGTGCCTGCGCAAGGGTTCCCTGCTCTGGTTCGTGCCGCGTGCGCAGTTCCGCCTGCGCACGCCCGAGGATGCCGCCGCCACCTACACGTTCAACAAGCACGTCATCAAGCATCGGTTCTGTCCGGACTGCGGCATTCACCCGTATGCCGAAGGGACGGACTCCAAAGGCAATGCGACGGCGGCGATTAACCTGCGCTGCATCGATGGCCTCGATCTGGCCGCGATTCCCGTGCGGGAATTCAACGGGCGCGACAGTTAATTCAGGCGCGGCGCGATCACGAGTTCAGGCTGCGGCCGCGGCGCGTGGGCCGACAGTTCCGCCGGCGCCAGCTGCTGCGGCAGCGTCACGATCCTCTCCCACAGCGCGAAGCCGGCCGTGCGGCTTGCCTTGCTGAGCTGGTAAGCAGGCAAGGCATCGACGCCGTGCGCCAGCCACAGTGCCTCGTACGACGGCGTCAGGCGCGCGTCGTGCCACGCCTCGGACAGGGGCGCGAACGTTTCCTGCAGGACGGCGGCCGTGCTGCGCATCCGCACCCAGCGGTGGTTCAGCCAGCCGTTTTCCTTTTCGGCGGGATTCAGGAATCGCTCGATGACCTGGCGCGCCGCTTCGTCGCCGCTGCGGCTCATCACGTCGATGGCGGCGCGCGTCATGTTCAGGTTCAGGCCCCCTTCCCGCTTCGTGTGGCGGATCTGCACGACGCGGTCGCGGTAGCCCGGCGTGCGCTTCAGCGCTTCGTCGCGCCAGGTGCGGATCGTGCGCAGGATGGCGCCCGTAAAGCGCGGCAGCGAGGGACTGCCGTCGGTCTCGTCGACCGGCACCCAGGCCGCCGTGATGCCGGCGTTGTTGTTCGACGGCAGAGACACGCGCGCGGCGAACGGATCGCTCTCTTCCAGGTCGTCCTGCAGCGTGACGCCGAAGGTCGGGCGGGTTGGCAGGATATTGTCGAAAAAGTGAATCGGGAAATTGCTGGTCAGGCCGCCGTCCGAAAACCACACGCGCAGCAGCTCCACGCCATCCGCATGCACCGGCAGCGCGCGCAGGCGGAACAGGGGCACCGCCTGCAGCAGCACGGGAAAACTGAGGCTCATGCGCGCGGCCACGACGAGCGGCAGGTCGTCCGGATCGGGCATGAAGTAATAATCCTCGCCGGCGGCGTTCATGCGATTCAACAGCGCCACCGTGCGTGCGCCGTGGCGCGTGTGGCGGGAACGTGCCTTCATCCAGTCGACGATGGCGGGCGGGAACAATGCGGCCAGTTCGGATGCGCGGAACACGAGGTCGGCGCTCGAATGCGGCAGGCGGTGCGCGCGCAGCTCGGAGAGGCCGGTCGTCATCAGCGCCAGTTCGATCGGCGGCTCGGACGTGCGCAGCTGGCCGAACGTCAGCGGCGCATCGAGCGGCAGGCCGGCGATGTCTTGCACGAGCGCGTGCAGCCATTCCGTCAGCGCGGGCGGATTGTCCGGACCCGTGCGCAGCCCGGAACAGATGCCGCAGCGGTTGGCGCGCAGCCCGCGCCAGGCCGACAGCGTGGCCTGCAGCAGCGCCCCGCCCAGCGCGCCCACGACCATGCACAGGCCGAACCACAGGGCGCTGGCGATGCCGGCCAGGGGCACGCGCGGCCAGTGTCCGCCCAGCAGGCTGCTGCTGATCAAGAAGCCCAGCAGCCACAGGCTCGCGCCCACGACGGCGCCCAGCGGGAAATTCCACAGCATGGCGAACGACAGGTAACCGGCAGCCTTGGTCTTGTTCGTCTCGTTGAGGGCCGCCGCGATCACGCGGAAGTGCGGCCGCAGCGCGACGCAGGGCTGGAACAGCGAGAACAGCCGGGTGTGGCCGCCGACGCTTTCCTGCAGGCGTCCCGGCAAGCGGGCCAGCAAGTGAAAGCCGTCGTCCTCACCCTGTTTATCCTTGCGCACGCGGTTGCGCTTGAACTGGGCCGCCGCCGTCGCAATCGCCGCCACCGCGCCGACGCTGGTGCCGCCGATCGAGCGCAAGGTAAACCGCTCGGCCAGCCGTGCCACGAACGCGGGGTAGACCACGCCGGAGGTCACCCCGCCTTCCATCACGATATCGCATTCTTTCGGTAAAAAGTCGCTCATCGTCATCCGCGTGCATGCATGATGTGTCGATTATGCGCGATCGGACGGCGGATAATGCCGAAATCGGTGAAGCGGCTACGCCGGCACGCCGACGATCACGCTGGACGCCTTGAACATCGCCGTGGCCGTGCCACCTTCGGCCAGTCCGAGCGCCCGTGCGCTCTCGTTGGTGATGATGGCGGCGATGCTGCCGCCGCCCGCGAGGTCGAGGACGACTTCCGCGTTGACGGCGCCCGGGATCAGGCGCGCGACCTTGCCTTCGAGCCGGTTGCGCGCCGAGAAACGGGCGCCTTCGGCTTCCGTCACGAGGATGATCGACGATGCCTTGATCAGGACGAACGCCTGGGCGCCGATGGCGAGGCCGAGGCTGGCCGTGCTCTCGTGGGTGACGATGGCGACGATCTTGTGGCCGCCGGCGATGTCGATGTCGATCTCGTCGTTGACGGCGCCGGCCTGGACCCGCGACACCTTGCCGAAGAACTGGTTGCGGGCGCTCGTTTTCATGTTCAGTCTGCCGATCAGGTTAAAGTCGGCGGCCAGGTCGCCGGCCTGCCGGTTGAGTTGTTCGACGAATTGCTGGTGGATCTGCTCGATCGCGCGGAAGTTCCTGACCAGTTGTGCGCCGCGTGCCGTCAGCCGCGTGCCGCCGCCGCCCTTGCCGCCGGTCACGCGTTCGACCAGCGCTTCGCCGGCCAGGTTGTTCATCGCGTCGATCGCGTCCCAGGCACCCTTGTAGCTGACGCCGAGCGCTTTCGCGGCCTGGCTGATCGATCCTGTTTCGGCGATCGCGGCCAGCAGCCCGACCCGTCCCGGCCCGCCGAATTTTTCGTCGCCGACCGTCATCCAGACGGAGCCCTGCAGCGCGAAACTGGTGCTGTCGCTTCCCACGATTTCTCCTGTGTGGCCTGATAACTATAAGCAATGCGTTACAGGCGTTATCGCCCACAACGTATTTTGTTTCGTTATATACTCTACTACATAACGCGAACGACAGGAGTCGAACATGAAGCAGCTTGCCGGCCTGCTGGCCCTGATGGCATGGGGCACCGCCCAGGCGGATGACGTGCAGGTGGCCGTGGCCGCCAATTTCACGGCGCCCATGCAAAAGATCGCGGCGGCATTCGAAAAAGACACCGGCCACAAGGCCGTGCTGGCCTTCGGCGCGACCGGCAAGTTCTACGCCCAGATCGTCAACGGCGCGCCGTTCGAGGTGCTGCTGGCGGCCGACGACGCCACCCCGGCGAAACTGGAAGCGGAGCACCGCACCGTGCCCGGCACCCGGTTTACCTATGCGACCGGCAAGCTGGTGCTGTGGTCCGCGCAGGACGGCTATGTCGATGACAAGGGCCAGGTCCTGCAGACCGGACACTATGCCCACCTGGCGATCGCCAACCCCAGGACGGCCCCGTACGGCGCCGCCGCCGTCGAGACCTTGACCAGGCTGAACCTGTACGACCGCGTGCGGGGCAAGCTCGTGCAAGGAGAAAACATCGCCCAGACCCACCAGTTCGTCAGCACGGGCAATGCGCCGCTGGGCTTCGTCGCGCTGTCGCAGGTCTATCGCGACGGCAGATTCACGTCGGGCTCGGGCTGGATCGTGCCGGCGAACCTGCATGCGCCGATCCGCCAGGACGTCGTCATCCTCGCCCGGGGCGGCGCCAATCCGGCCGCCAGGGCGCTGGAAGACTACCTGAAGTCGAACAAGGCCAGGGACATCATCCGCTCGTACGGCTACGCACTGTGACGCTCGATGCCGGCGACCTGTCCGCCATCCGGCTGACGCTGGAACTGGCGACGGTCGTGACCTTGCTGCTGCTGGCGCTCGGCACGCCGATCGCCTGGTGGCTCGCGCGCACGCGCTCGCGCCTGCGCCACGCGGTCGGCGCGGTCGTTGCCCTGCCCCTCGTGCTGCCGCCCACCGTGATCGGCTTTTATCTGCTGCTGGTGCTGGGACCGAACGGCCCCGTCGGCAAGCTCACGGAGGCGCTCGGCATTGGCCTGTTGCCGTTCTCGTTCGGCGGTCTCGTACTGGCGTCCGTGTGCTATTCGCTGCCCTTCGTCGTGCAGCCGCTGCAGAATGCGTTCGAGGCGATCGGTCCGCGGCCGCTGGAAGTGGCGGCCACGCTGCGCGCGGGTCCGTGGGACACGTTTTGGTCGGTGGCGGTGCCGCTGGCCCGGCCCGGTTTCCTGTCCGGCGCCGTGCTCGGCTTTGCGCACACGGTGGGCGAATTCGGCGTCGTGCTCATGATCGGCGGGAATATCCCGGACAGGACGCGCGTCGTTTCCGTGCGCATCTACGACCACGTGGAGGCGCTCGAATACGCGCAGGCGCACTGGCTGGCGGGCGGCATGCTGGCCTTCAGTTTCAGCGTGCTGCTGGCGCTGTACACCTTGTATCCGCAAGCGATGAAAGGACGGCGTTGATGGGCAATGGCCTCCACGTGCGCCTGCGCATGGACCGCGGCGCCTTTCGGCTGGATGTCGATCTGGCCCTGCCCCAGCGCGGCATCAGCGCCCTGTTCGGCCATTCCGGCTCGGGCAAGACGACGATCCTGCGCGCCATCGCCGGCCTGGAGCGCGCGCCCGGCGGTTACGTCGCGCTCGGCGACGACGTCTGGCAGGACGATGCGCGCGGCGTGTTCGTCCCCGTGCACCGGCGCGCCCTCGGCTATGTGTTCCAGGAAGCGAGCCTGTTTCCGCACCTGTCCGTGCGCGCCAACCTGGAGTTCGGCCGCAAGCGGGTGCCGGCACAGGAACGCCGGTTCGCGCTGGCGCCGGTGGCGGACCTGCTGGGGATCGCCAGCCTGCTCGAACGGCGGCCCGACGGCCTGTCGGGCGGCGAGCGCCAGCGCGTGGCGATCGCGCGCGCCCTGCTCGCGTCGCCGCGCCTGCTGCTGATGGACGAACCGCTGGCCGCGCTCGACCTGCGCCGCAAGCTGGAAATCCTGCCTTATCTGGAACGCCTGCACGAGGAGCTGGCGGTCCCGATCGTCTACGTCAGCCACGCCCCGGACGAAGTCGCGCGGCTGGCCGATCATCTGGTGCTGCTGGAGGACGGCCGGGCCGTGGCCAGCGGACCGTTGACGGAGACGCTGGCGCGCGTGGACCTGCCGCCCAGCTTTGCCGACGATGCCGGCGTCGTGCTGGAGACGATGCTGGCCGGCCACGAGGAAGACGATTTATCGCGCCTGGAATTCGCCGGCGGCACGCTGTGCGTGGGCCGGCGCCGCGAAGCCCTCGGCACGCACCTGCGCTGCCGCATCCACGCGCGCGACGTCAGCCTGGTGCTCGCGTACCCGCAAGGCTCGAGCATCGTCAACCGCCTGCCGGCCGTGGTGACGGCGGTCGCCGCCACCGACACGCCGGGCCACGTGCTCGTGCAACTGCGGATGGGGCCATCGCCGCTGCTGGCGCGCATCACCGAACGCTCGCGCCGCGAGCTGGACATCGTACCCGGCCTGCAATTGTGGGCCCAGATCAAGGGCGTGGCGCTGCTCAACTAAATCTGAAATCGGGGTCAGAGCCCGATTTTGGGCAATTTCCTAAATTCGGGCTCTGACCCCGGTTGGACTGACGTTGGCGTCAGCGCACTCGGCGCATCGACGAGATGCGGTTGTTCATCCGGTCGAGCATGTCGTAGCGGCCCGGGCCGAGGACGACGCACTCGCCGCGGAAGTCGGCGTGTTCGCAGAATTCCCAGCGGCCTTCGCGGATGATGATGGAGGTGGCGCGGTCGTTGAAGCCGACGTCGTTCAGCGCGCGCACATCCTGCGACAGTTCGACTTGCTGGCCTTCGAAGCGCGGGCCGGCGAACATCACGACGTCGGGGCCGCCACGGTCGCCGCCACGCGGGCCGTCGCGATCGTGGTCACGGTCGTGATCACGGTCGTGATCGCGCCAGCGGCCACGGCCGCCGCGGTCGTCGCGGTCGACCTGGCGGGCCGACGAGACGGCGTCGTTGAAACCCGGCAGCTGGCGGTATTCGCCCGGCCCGAACTCGGCGCAGCGGCCGCCGAAGTTGGCGTGCTCGCACAGCAGCCACCTGCCGGAAGTGACGACGGCGCTCGACGCGCGGTCGTTGAAACCGAAGTCGGCCAGGTTGGGGGCGTCGCGGTCGATGGTGACGCGGTTGCCGTGGAAATTACTGTCCGAGAACAGGGTGAGGTCGCCGGCGACGGCGGCGTGCGAGAGGGTGGCCAGCACGGCGGCGGCGGCAAGCAGGCGTTTCATGATATCTCCAAGGGTGGTCGTGCGCCTTCCGTCGGCGCTTGTGTTGTTAACGCGGGGCCATTGCGGGCGGCTGACAGTTTCCTGTAACAAATTCCTACTGGCCTCCGTCCAGCACCGGGCAGCCAAACCCCGGCTGCGCCAGTTCGCGCGCCAGGCTGGCGCGCAGGGCGGCGAGGCCCGCGATGCGCGCGTCGATGTCGTCCAGCTTGCGCAGCAACGCATCGCGCAACTGCGGTGCGGCGGCGGCGGGATCGTCCAGCAGCGGCAGGCCGGTCTCGATTTCGGCCAGGGTAAAACCGAGCGCCTGGGCGGCGCGCAGGTAGCACAGCCATTGCACGGCCTCGGGCGCATAGTCGCGGTAGCCGTTGCCCAGCCGGCGCGACAGCAACAATCCGCGCTTCTCGTAAAAGCGCAGGGTGTCTCGGCTGAGGCCGGTGGCGGTGGCGAGTTCTCCGATCTGCATGCGGTCGTTCGATGAAAGGCTTGACCTTGGAGTGTACTCCAGGGTTCATGATGCCGACACCATCACATCAGGAGATTTCCATGCATGCCATGAGCCGATCCGCCTTTCTCACCGTCGTGCGCGCCAGCGCCGCCTACGACCTGCTGCTCACGGCGCCGTTCGCCACGCCGTGGACGTTCGCCTTCCTGCACGCCCGGCTGTCGGCCGTGAACCAGAGCCTGGGCGGCCATGCCTTGCCCGATTTCGGCCCGTTCCACGTGCTGTTCGCCTGCCTGATGGGCAGCATCGTGCTCGTGTGGTCCGTGCTGCGCCTGCGCGCGGCGAGCGTCACGCTGGGCCGCTACGACGGCGTGGGCCGCTTCCTGTTCTCGTGCTGGATGGCGTGGACACTGGCGGCCACCGGCGCGCCGCTGTTATGGCTGTTCCTCGTGCCGGAATTCTGCTGGGGCGCCGTCCAGTGGCTGCCGGTCGCTCAGGCCGGCGCCGGCAACAGCACCGAGCGCGCACCCTTCACCAGCGCCGCGCCCATGCGTTCCAGCCGCGGCGGCTGAATGCGCCAGGCGTGCCAGTACAGCGACACGTCCACGTGCAGGTGCGGCGTCAGGTCGACGAGGGCGCCGCCGGCCAGCATGTCCGCACACTGTTCCAGCGGCAGCAGGCCGTAGCCGAGACCCAGGCGGATCGCCTGCACGTACGGATCGCTGGACGGCACATAGTGAAACGGATACGCGCCTTCCGGCAGGCCGAAGTGCTGCAGCAGGAAGGCCGTCTGCAGCCGGTCGTTGCGGTCGAACACCATCACCGGCGCCCGGCGCGCGGCTTCGCGCGTGATCCCGCCGGGGAACCAGCGCGCGGCGAAGCGCGGCGCCGCCACCATCCGGTAGCGCATCACGCCCAGCGGACTCACGGTGCAGCCGCGCATCGGTTCCGTCTCGCCCGACACGCAGGCGAGGGCGAGCCCCTGTTCCAGCAGCGCGAACGTGTGTCTCTGGTCGCCCGTGACGAATTCCACCAGCAGCCCTTCCTCGATCAGCACCGGCGCCAGCACGGGCAGCAGCCACGTCGCCAGCGTGTCGTTGTTGACCGCCAGCGCGACGCGCACCGGGCCCGGATCGCTCCGCTGCTCGGCGCAGAACTCGTCTTCCAGCAGCGCGCGGCGGCGCAGGAATTGCAGCAGGCGCATGCCGGGCGCCGTCGGCCGGCAGGGACGGGCGCGCACGAGCAGCGGCGTACCCAGGTCGTGTTCCAGCGCGGCGATGCGCTGCGAGATGGCGGACGGCGTCACGTTCAGCAGGGCGGCGGCCTGCTCCAGGCTGCCGCTGTCGACGGCGGCGACGAACGCCTCGCTGCGGCGCGGATCGATTTTCATCTTGGATTAGCCTGACTTAATGAACCTTAGAATTCATTAATATAATTGATGAAGGCGCATCCGGGAGGCATGCTGCTCCGCAATATCGACGAGGAGCCAACATGTTTTCACAACCTGTCTTTTTACAAGGCCTCGGCATGGGCGCCAGCCTGATCATGCCGATCGGCGCCCAGAACGCCCACGTGATCCGCACCGGGGTCGCGGGCCGCCACGTCGTCCTGACGGTCGCCACGTGCATCCTGATCGACGTCGCCCTGATCGCACTGGGCATGTCCGGTTTCGGCGCGTTGATCGAACGTTCGCCGGCGCTGCTGCTGGCGGCCCGCTGGGGCGGCGCGGCGTTCTTGCTGTGGTACGGGGTGCGCTGCCTGTCGAGCTGCTGGCGCGGGGCGGCGGCGCCGGATGCGGGCAATGGCGACCAGGCGGCGGCAACCGCGTCGCGTGCGCTGGGCATCGTGCTCGCGATGTCGCTGCTCAATCCGCACGTCTACCTGGATACCGTCGTGCTGCTGGGCGCCGTCGGCAGCAGCCTCGCCGCCGGCCACCGCGCGTCGTTCGCGGCCGGCGCGATGACGGCGTCACTGCTGTGGTTTTCGGTGCTGGGCCTGGGCGCGCGCCGCTGCGCGTTCGTGCTGGCGCGTCCCGCCGTCTGGCGCGCCGTCGAAGCGTTTACGGGCGCGACGATGCTCGTGCTGGCCGTCCTGCTGCTGCTGGAAAGCTAGGCTGCCAGCGGATCGGCCGGCAGGTCGCGGGCCAGCGCTTTACCGTGTTCGACGGTCATCTGCGCCGGCAGCGGCACGCCGTTTTTCACGGCCGTCAGTTCGGCCAGGATGGAGACCGCGATCTCGTACGGCGTCTTGCTGCCGATGTACAGGCCGATGGGACCGTGCAGCTTCGCGATCTGGTCCTCGGTGAGGTCGAATTCGCGCAGGCGCTCGCGCCGCCGCGCATTGTTGGCGCGCGAGCCGATGGCGCCGACGTAGAACGCGTCCGTCTTCAGCGCTTCCATCAGGGCGAGATCGTCCAGTTTCGGGTCGTGGGTGAGGGCGATGACGGCGCTGCGGCTGTCCAGTTTCATGTCCAGCACGACGTCGTCCGGCATCGTGTGCACGACATCGACGCCGGGGAGATTCCAGCTGGCGCGGTATTCTTCGCGCGGGTCGCACACGGTCACCTGGTATTCCAGGCCGACGGCGATCTGCGCCAGGAACTGCGCCAGCTGGCCGGCGCCGATGATCAGCATGCGCAGGCGCGGACCGTGGATCGTGACGAGCGTGTCGCCGTCCATCCGCAGCTGCTGGTCCGCTTCGCCCTGCGCCAGTGCGACCGCGCCGGTTTTCAGGTCGAGCGCGCGCCGGGTCAGCACGCGGCGCTGGGCCAGCGCGAGGAGTTCATCCATGCGGCTGTGCGGGCCGAGCGGCTCGACGACGAGCTGGATCGTGCCGCCGCAGGGCAGGCCGAAGCGGTGCGCCTCGTCGGCCGAGATGCCATAGGTGATGACTTCCGGCGCGGTGCGCACGATGCCCTGTTCGCGCACGGCCGCGATCAGGTCGTCCTCGATGCACCCGCCGGAGACCGAGCCGACGACCGCGCCGTCGGCGCGGATCGCCATCGTCGCGCCTTCCGGCCGCGGGCTCGATCCCCACGTCCGCACGACGGTCACGTACTCGCAGCGCCAGCCGGCGCGCAGCCACTGGTCGCAGGCGTGCAGCACTTCGAGGTCGATACTGTCCATTGCCATCCTTTTTGTTGCCAAACGAAAATTCACAAGCCCGCGCGCGGGCACCGGGAATCCTAACGCAAAAACGCCGGCGAGGCTCGTCCATGCACCGGACGAAAACGGTTTATATCGTTTGGCGCCAGCGCCCGCGCGCCGCACGCCCGAGCGCCGGCGGCGTTATACTCGTCGGATCGCGAACCGGGTTGGAGACCACCATGAAACCAGACTTGCTGTCCCTGCTGCGCATCGACGTGCCCATCATCCAGGCCCCGATGGCCGGCGTCTCGACGGCGGCGCTGGCCGCGGCCGTGTCCGGGGCGGGCGCGCTCGGCTCGATCTCGGTCGGTGCCGGCGACGCCGCGCAGGGCCGCGCCGCCATCGCCGACGTGCGCCGCCTGACCGACCGGCCGTTCAACGTCAACGTGTTCTGCCACCGCCCCGCGCAGGCCGACGCCGCGCGCGAAGCGGCCTGGCTCGATTATCTGTCTCCGCACTTCGCCGCCAACGGCGCCCGGCCGCCGGCCGGCCTGCGCGAAATCTATACCAGCTTCGTCGACGACGATCCGATGCTCGACGTGCTGCTGGAGGCGCGGCCGGCCATCGTCAGTTTTCACTTCGGCCTGCCGGACGCGCGCCGCATCCAGGCGCTGAAGGATGCCGGCATCGTGCTGCTGGCCAGCGCGACGTCGGTGGACGAGGCGCGCCAGGTGGAAGCGGCCGGCATCGACGTCGTCGTCGCCCAGGGCTACGAGGCCGGCGGCCACCGCGGCGTGTTCGATCCGGAGCGGGGCGACCCGGCCATCGGCACGTTCGCGTTGACGGCACTGGTGGCGAACGCCGTGCGCATTCCGGTGATCGCGGCGGGCGGTATCATGAACGGGAACGGCATCGCCGCCGCGCTGCGCCTGGGCGCGAGCGGCGCCCAGATGGGCACCGCGTTCATCCTGTGCCCGGAGTCGTCGGCGACACCGCATCACCGCGCGCTGATGCAGGCGGGGGAGGGCGTGATCACGACGGTGACGGACGTCGTGTCCGGCCGTCCCGCGCGCGGCCTCGTGAACCGTTTATTCAGCGAGATCGGCGCGCCCGGCCATCCGCCGCTGCCGGATTATCCGATCGCCTACGATGCCGTGAAGGCGCTGAACGCGGCGGCCACGAAGGCCGGCAACCAGGATTTCACGGTCAACTGGGCCGGCCAGGGATTTCCGCTGGCGCGTGCGCTGCCGGCGGCGGAGCTGGTGCGCCTGCTGGCCGCGGAGCTGGCGCAGGCGCGCTGAACGCGTTGAACGTGTTTCACGCCTCCGCGTAGGCCGCCTCGATGTCGTCCTTGCGCGGCGCCGGCGCGACGTGCACGATGAGCACCGCGTCGAGGGACAGGAACGGGTGCGCGGCGCGGTGCTTGGCGAACCAGAACACCTCGTCGATATCCTCGTCCGCCGGATCGTGCGCGGCGGTCAGCACCTGCCGGTCGTCGGGCGCATCGTCGTAGTCGACGGCTTCCAGCGCCGCGTCGTCGACGGCCTCGGTCCAGGCCGCGGCATCCTTGCCCCAGGCCTGCACGTAGCGCGCACCGGACGCGACGAGCCAGCGGGCGGCGTCCCACAGCCACATTTCCGCGACCTCGTCCTCGGCCAGCACGATGGCGAGGAAGGGCGGGCGCGCGCCCAGGTCGGGCAGGTCGGCGTCGGGCGGCAGGTGCAGATAGGTGATGGTCTTTCTTTGCATGGCGCCAGCTTACCACCGGTCGCCGGACTGCGTTACCATCCTGCGTTACCATCCCCGATCGCGGAGTCCCATGAAAATCGTCGCTTCCCTCGCGCTTGCCGCCGCATCCGTCGCATCCGCCGGCGCGGCTCACGCTGCCTTGCCCGTGTACGGCTTCTTCGTCAAGAACACCTATCCGCACGATCCGCAAGCGTTCACGCAAGGCCTGTTCTTCAAGGACGGCCACCTGTACGAGTCCACCGGCCAGAAGGGCCGTTCGTCGCTGCGCAAGGTCGACCTCAAAAGCGGCAAGGTGCTGCAAAAGAAAGACCTGGCGGACGAGTATTTCGGCGAGGGCTCGACGGCCGTGGGCGACACGATCGTCGGCCTGACCTGGCAGTCGAACGTCGGCTTCCTGTTCGACGCCAGGACGTTCGCACTGAAGGGCCGCTTCAACTACAAGGGCGAAGGCTGGGGCCTGGCGAGCGACGCGCATCACGTCTACATGAGCGACGGCACGAACGAGATCCGCGTCCTCGACCCGAAAACGCTGGACGAGCAGCGCCGCATCCGCGTGACGGCCGAGGGCAAGCCGATCACCCGGCTCAACGAACTCGAGGTCGTCGACGGCCAGATCTTCGCCAACGTGTGGGGCACGGACGTCATCGCGCGCATCGATCCGGACAGCGGCAACGTCGTCGGCTGGATCGACTGCACGGGCCTGCTGCCGCCCGACCAGCGCGGGACGAGCAATCCGGACGCCGTGTTGAACGGCATCGCGTACGAGCCGAAACAGCATCGCCTGTACGTGACGGGCAAGCTGTGGCCGAAGCTGTTCGAGATCGAGCTCGTGCCCATCCAGCGGCCTTGATCGTCACGCCAGCGCGATCACGACCTTCCCGAAATGCGATCCTGACGCCATGTGGCGGTAGGCCTCGCGTGCCTGGTCGAACGTGAACACGCGGTCGACGACGGGCTGCAGCCCGGTCGCATCGGCAAAGCGCACGACCTTTTCCAGCATGGCGCGGCTGCCCACGAAGATGCCCACGAGCCGCTTGGCCCCGGCCAGCAGGGTCGCCGGGTTGACGTCGCCCCCGACGCCGCTGACGCCGCCGATGATGGCGATGCTGCCGCCCATCGCGGCGGACGCGATCGAGCGGTTGACGGTGCCCTGGCCGCCCACTTCCAGCACCACCTGCGCGCCCGCGCCGCCGGTCGCGCGCAGCACCTCTTCCTGCCATTCCGGCGTCGTGCGGTAGTTGATGAGGTGGCGCGCGCCGAGCGCCCGCGCCCGTTGCAGCTTGGCGTCGCTGGACGACGTGATGATCGCGTTCAGCCCCGCCGCGCGGGCCAGCTGCAGGCCGAGGATGCTGACGCCGCCCGTCCCCAGCAGCAGCACGGTGTCGCCCGGACGGACGTCGTTGCCGGATTCGAAGATCGCGTTCCACGCCGTCACGCCGGCGCAGGGCAGCGTGGCCGCGTCGACGAAGCGCATCCCGGCCGGTATCTTCACCAGCGCATCCTCGTCCAGCACGACTTCCTCGGCCAGCATGCCGTCGATGTCGCCGCCGAGCGCGTGGCGGATTTTATCGGGGCCGGTCGGGCCGTCGTGCCAGTGCGGGAAGAACGAGGCCGCGACGCGGTCGCCGGGCTGCACGCGCGTGACGCCGTGGCCGGTCGCGACCACTTCGCCGGCGCCGTCCGAGCAGGGGATGATGGGGTCGTCGACGGTGACGAGGTAGTCGCCCCTGGCGACCATCAAGTCGCGGTAGTTCAGCGCGACGGCGTGCACGCGGATGCGCACTTCGCCATTGCCCAGTTCACGGCGGGGAAAATCCACGCACTGCAGCCCGTCGATGCCATCGCCGGGTAAGATCTGGTAAGCCCGCATCGCTGTCCTCCATCGGTTGACCGGCCGTCCGCGCGGGACGGGACGATATTGTCGCCGCAACGCGCGTTCCGGCGGCGCACGGTCCGCGCGGGGGATCGCCCGGTCCGGGCGCCGCGTTATTGCGCGGCGATCCTGCCCAGCCGCGCCGGAATGAAATCCTCCAGCACGGCCTGTTTCATCAGCGCCGGTGGCAAAATGCCCTGGGCGATGATGAAATCGTTGAAGGCCTTCAGGCTGAAGCGGTCGCCCAGCGCGATCTCGGCCTGCGTCTTCAGCGCGCGCAGTTTCACATAACCGTAGTAGTACGCGGTCGCCTGGCCCGGCATGCGGTACGAATAACGGTCGACTTCCGATTGCGCGAACGGTTCGGACAGCACGACTTCGCGCATCAGGAAGCTTTTCGCCTGCGCGGGCGTCATGCGTCCCAGGTTGATCTGCGGGTCGAGCAGGGCGCGCGCCATGCGCAGCAGGCGGGCCTGCAGCGACACGAGCTGGCCTTCCGGCGGCATGTACGGCAGGATCATCGCTTCCGAATACAGGCCCCAGCCTTCCACGTTCGTGCTGTTGAAGGCGAAGCGGGCGCGCGCCACCGACATGCCTTGCTCCACCATCGACGCGAATTGCAGCTCATGGCCCGGGCGGGCCTCGTGCGCGGTGAGGGTCCAGGCCATGGCGGCGAAGTCGAAGTCGTCCATCCTGGCCTTCGATTTCGCGTTCGGGTTCGACAGCGGAATCACGAACTCGCCGTATTCTCCCGTGTTGCCGATCATGCGCGGCGGGTTCATGAACGGCGCCGGCGTCTGCGCCGCTTCGGCCGGCGTGGCCGTGCGGATATTCGCTTCGCGCGTGGGCAAGGTCACGAGGTCGTGGGCACGCACCATGCCTTCGATATCTTTCAGACGCTGGCGGTAGTAGGGCAGCAGCTGGTCGGGCGCGATCGACGATTTTTTCAGTTCGCGGATCACGTCGCGGTAGTCGGACGACGGCAGGTGGTTGCGCGCGGCGATGGTGTTGGCCACGACCTGCATCTCGTCGCGCACTTCCTGGAAGTCGAAGGCGGCGCGCTCGATCATCTGTTCCGGCGCGATGTCGACGCCGACGTTGGCGAGGCGGTTCACGTAGATCGCTTCCGGCAGGCGCACTTCCTTGCGCGTGCGCGGCAGGATGCGGTTGCGCACCCAGTCGTCGTAGTCCTTGACCTGCGCCTTCAACGCCGCGAAGTCGCTTTCCCAGCCGGTGACGTTCGCTTTCCTGAACATCGCTTCGATGCCGTCCATGTACGTCGCGTTGTTGTTCAGGCCTTCCTCGACTTCGTTCACGTACGGGCCGATCAGCGCCTTGTTCGCCAGGCGTTCCTCGCCGCGGGCGCGCACGAGCGTCGCGATCGGCGTATATCCCGCTTCCTTGCCGGCGTAACGCTTCAGGCGGACCAATGCCAGCTTCTGGCGCTCGGGCTTGTTGCGCGGGTCGAGCAGGGCGCGCAGGCCGCCGTACACCAGTTCGCCCACGTTCGTGTAGTCGAGCAGGTACTGGTGCTCCAGCTTCATGGTGGCGACGACCTTTTCGCGCGAGTCGATCAGGATGTCGAGGTCCTGGCGCACCTTGACGTCGTTCTCTTGCGCGCGCTCGCGGCGGAGTATGGCCAGGCGTTTTTCGGTGTCGTCCAGCGCACGCTCGTAGACATGCGGCCTGAAGTCGGCGACCTGGGTGTCGACGCTTTCGTCGCCCAGCGCGGTGGAGTCCTCCGGCTGGTATTTACCGGTGTCCTTCAATACCGGCTGCGTGTAGGCGTCGCTGCGCGCGACCCAGGCGGGTGCGGCGGGTGCGGCTTGCGCTGCGGCGCCGAAAGCGAACAGCAGGGCGAGACCGAGTGGTGTGCGGCCGATGCGGGGCATGGTGAACCTTTCCTGGTTGGCGAAGCAAGGATTCTAAATCGGCTTGGCCACCATGAACCAGAAAATGAAGACGAATGCGATGAAGGCGGGCACGCCCAGTGCGGCCCAGGTGAAGAAGTAGCGCCAATACAGCGGCGGCAGGTCGGTGCCTTCGCGCATGGCGGCCGCCGCGAGGTCGCGCAGGCGCATCTGCAGCCACACCACCGGCAGCCAGCATGCGCCCGCCAGCACGTACAGCGTGACGGACCACACGATCCACCGGCTGTGCAGCGGATAGCCGGCCAGGTGGGCCATATAAAAACCCGTGGCGGGCTGGATGACGGCCGTCGTGGCCGTGAACAGCCAGTCGGCGATCACGACGTATTTGCTGACGATGGCGATCGCGCGCACGTCGCGGCTCACGTTCGCGAACAGCATGTACCAGGCCGACCCGATGCCCGTGCCGAACAAGAAGGTCGACGACAGGATATGCAGCCATTTCACGACGAGGTAATCCATCAGGTGTCCTCTTTTTCGAGTTCGTGGAGCAGCCAGATCGCGGCCAGCATCGGCAGGTTCTTCGTCAGCGGGCCGTATGGGTGGACGAGGAATTCGGGCAGCCGCAACGCGATCACGATCGTATAAAAGCCGATCAGCGCGAGCTGCGTCCGCCACAGCCAGCGGCGCCGGCGCAGGAACAGTGTACCGAGTCCGAGCAGCAGGTCGAACAGCGCCGCGCCGTACAACATCAGCGGCCGCAGGTGCGCGGGGATGCCGGTGCGGGCCAGCAGGTCATCGCTGTCGGCGGCCGGATAAATAAACGCCGAGACGATCGCCGTGGCGATCCACACGGCCGCGATGGCCAGCCGCAGCACGGGCAGCAGCCAGTCCAGTTTTGCGCGCGCGCGCTCGGCGCCGGGATCGACGATGAACGAGGATATCGGCCGCGGCGGGCGCCCCAGCAGGCGCGCCGTCGGGCCGGGATCGGCCGTGCTGCCGCGATCGAGCATGCGCAGCGCATCCTGGTCGAGCAGGGCGCCGGGCAGCCAGCCGCCCACGCGCGCGAGCACCCGCGCGACGCCGCCCGGCAGCGGCAGCACGCGCAGCCTGGTCATCCCCAGCGCGCGGCGCAAGGCGGCCAGGTAGTCGATGAACGGCAGCGCCTGCGGCCCGACGAGGGCGACGCGGCGCACGGTGGCGCCGCCGACCCTGTCCAGATACAGCCGCTGGCGCAGCAGGGTCACGATGGCGGCCACGGCGTCGTCGACGTGGATCGGCTGCACCAGCTGCGGCGCATCGCCCAGGCGCGCCGCGAACGGCAGCGACGCCATCGCCTTGAACACGCGCGCGCTGGCGCCGTCGGTCCCGTACACGAGCGAGGGCTGCACGATCACGGCGCGCAGCGGCAGCGTGGCCAGATAGTCGTCGGCGGCCTTCTTGGACAGGTGGTACGCGGTGTCGGCCTGGTCGTCGGCGCCCAGCGCGGACAGTTGCACGACCATGTGCACGTCGTCCGATTCGGCGCACGCCGCGAACAGGGCGCGCGGGGTGCGCGTGTGCAGGTTGGCGAACGTTTGCGTGCCGCGCTCGCGGAAGATGCCGACCGTGTTGACCACGGCTTCCACGCCGCTAAGGCGCGCCAGCCAGGCGGATTTGTCGGTATCGTGGGCGAAGTCGGCGTGGATCGCGGTCAGGCGCGGATGCCCGCCCGGCACGGCCTGGCGTTCCGGGTGCCGCACCGCGCACACGACGTCGTGGCCTTCCGCCAGCAGCGCGTGCAGCAGGTGCCGTCCAATGAATCCACCGGCGCCCGTGAGCAGGATGCGCATTGTGTCCCTTTCTTCAATGACAGCTTCGTATCCGGGAGGATCGCATGGAATCGTGGAACACGGCATTCAGGCGCGGCTTCGTCGGCGGCGCCGTCTCCAGCCTGCTGTCGACCGCGGCGCTGGCCCTGCTCGGCCGGCGCGCGACCGGCAGCCCGTACGCGGCCACCAACGCCATCAGCCACTGGATCTGGGGCGACGAGGCGCTGCGCGCGAACGCGCCGACCTTGCGCCATACGGTCCCCGGCTATGTGATCCACCACGGCAGCGCGATGTTCTGGTCGGTGCTGTTCGAGCGCGTATGCGGCCGCCTGCTCGACCGCAATGCGCCCGTCCTGACGCTGGGCGCGGCGAGCGCCGCATCGGTCGTGGCCTGTTTCGTCGATTACCGGCTCACGCCCGCGCGCCTGCAGCCCGGCTTCGAACACCATTTGTCGCGGCCGTCGCTGGCCGTCGTCTATGGCGCGTTCGGGGTCGGGCTGGCGCTCGGGGCCGTGTTGAGCCGCCGTCAAGGCGGCGTCAGGGATGGGGCGCGTTGACGGCCAGTTGCGCCTCGAACGCGCGCTGGTAGGCGGGCCGCGCTTCGCCGCGCGCGACGTAGGCCGCCAGGACCGGGAACTCGTCCAGGATGCCGGACGGCCGCAGCCGGAGGAGCACCGACACCATCATGAGGTCGCCCGCGCTGAATTCGCCGTCGAGCCAGTCGGCATCGCCCAGGCGCGCCGACAGCCGTTTCATGCGGTCGCGGACACGCTCCTCGACGAGCGGGAGGCGTTCCTTGGTCCAGGGCTTGTCGCCCTCGAAGATCCGGGCCGTGACGAGTTCCAGGATGGGCGGTTCCACCGTGTTGACGGCGGCGAACATCCACGTGATCGCGCGCGCCCGGGCGTGGCCGTCGGCCGGCAGCAGGTGGCCGTGGTGCTGGGCGATATGAAAGACGATCGCGCCCGTCTCGAACAGCGCGAGCCCGTCTTCTTCATAGGTCGGGATCTGGCCGAACGGGTGCAGGGCGAGGTGCGCGGGTTCCTTCATCGCGCGGAACGACACGAGGCGGACGTCGTACGGCAGGCCCGCTTCTTCCAGCGCCCAGCGCACGCGCGTGTCGCGCGCGAGGCCCTTGCCGCCGTCCGGTGAACGTTCGAATGCGGTGATCGTGATGGTCATGGCGTCCCCAAAAGAAAACGGCGTACCGCGAAGTGTCGCGATACGCCGTCGTTCAGTCAAGCTGAATTAAAAGCTGTAGTTCGCACGCGCATACACGTAGCGGCCGTTGTTGCCGAACGGCGTGTAGTTCGAGAACGGCGTGTTGCTGGTCGTGTTCAGCGCCGGCGGCAGCGTTTCCGAGTACTGGTCGAACAGGTTGTCCGCGCCCAGCGCGAGACTCATCTGGCGAGTCAGGGCGTAGCGGGCTTCCAGGTCGACGATCGTCCTGGCCTTCAGCGTGTAGTCGAAGGCGGCCGTCGTGCCCGGCGCCAGCACGTCGCCGTAGCGGGTGGCGCGCGCCGTCACGCCCCACTGGTTCAGCTTCCAGTTGGCGCTCGCCGTGATCTTGTTCTTCGGCTGGCCCTTTTCCAGGGTCAGCACGTTCACGCGGTCGAACAGCACGGGCGCCGGATTCAGCGCGGCCAGCTGGGCGGTGGTCGGGACCTTGGTCACGTGCGTATGGTTGACGTTGCCGGCCAGGGTGAAGTCGAAGTGGCCGGCGGCGCCCGCGTTGTAGGGCAGGCTGGCCACGACGTCGACACCTTGGGTGTTGGTGTTGACGCCGTTGATGAAGAAGCGGCCGCCGCCGACGCCCGAGAAGCCCTGCGACACGATGTAGTTGCGCACCGCGGTCGACGTCAGGTTTTCCGACAGCACGATGCGGTCGCGTACGTTGATGCGGTAGGCGTCCACCGTCAGGCTGATGGGGGCGAGGCGCATCACGGCACCGAGCGAGAAGCTGGTCGACTTCTCGGCCTTCAGGGGCTTGGCGCCCAGCGCGACGGCGACCGGGTCGTTCGGCGTGAACGTCGTGATCTCGTACGGGATGCCGTTGATGAAGTTGGTCGACGTCGACGTGAAGCGCTGCTGCTGCAGCGACGGTGCGCGGAAGCCGTTCTGCACCGAACCGCGCAGCGCGAAACTCTTCGTGAAGTCGAAGCGGCCCGCCAGCTTGCCCGAGACGTTGTTGCCGAAGTCGTTGTAGTGCTCTTCGCGGATGGCGGCGGACGCGAGCAGCTTGTCGGTGACGTTCGCCTCGACGTCGACGAACACGCCGACCGCGGTGCGCGACGTGTGCGACGCGTTGGCCGGACGGAAGCCCGGGAACACCTGCGCGCCCGAGGCGGCCGGGACGCCGCCCGGCAGGATCACGCCGCCGTTGCGCCAGGAATCCGGCTCGCCGGCGTGCATCTCGTAGCCTTCGCGGCGCGCCTCGGTGCCGACCGCCACGTTCAGCGGCGACGCGAGGCCGGCCACGTCGTACTTGCGCACGCCGGTGAGGTTGTACACGAGCTGGTTGTACGAGAAGCCGCCCGCGTCGAACACCGTCTTGCTGGTCGGGCCGATCGATGCGTTCAGCGTGTTCTGGATGTCGTAGTTCATGCCGTTCTGGCCGTACACGAGCGACGTGTCCAGGTCCCATTCGCCCATGGTCCAGCTCATGCCGACGGCGGCGCTGAAGTCTTCGACGGTCGGGGCGATGATCGGCAGGAAGCCGTTCGGGTAGATCGATTGCACGTTGCGCGAGTCCTGCGGCATGCGGAAGTAGCCGGCCGAGCGCGCGTCGCGCAGCTGGTAGCTGCTCCAGCCGTAGACTTTCACCTCGGGGGTCAGGTTGTCGCCGACGTTGACGAACACGGTCTTCTGCTGCATCTCCGGATCGCCGTACCAGGCGTCGAAGCGGTTGATGGTCAGCTCGCGCGGATCATAGGCGCCGTTCACTTTCGAGTACAGCTGGCGCATGTCGTAGCCGCTGCGCTCCGTGTGTTCCTGGTTCTTGTATTCGGCCGCGATGGTGATGAAGCCCGAGTCGCCCAGCGGCAGGCCTTTCCAAGCGCTGACGGTGGTCGTCTGGCCGTCGGTGCGCTTGCGCGAGTTCGGGCCGGTCCAGGTGGCGCCGGCCGGGGCCACGTCGTTCAGCAGGTCGTATTCGGTGACGTGGGCGCCGTAGGTGATCGTGCCTTCGCCGCCGCTGCGGTCGGTGCGCAGGCGGACGTTGACGACGCCCGAGATCGCGTCCGAGCCGTATTGCGCGGCCGCGCCGTCGCGCAGCACCTCGATGTTCTTCACGATCGCCGACGGGATCGTGTTCAGGTCGACGGCGGCCGAGCCGCGGCCGATCGAGCCGTTCAGGTTCACCAGCGCCGACGTGTGGCGGCGCTTGGAGTTCACGAGCACGAGGCTCTGGTCCGGCGCCATGCCGCGCAGGGTGGCCGGGCGGATCGTGTCGGTGCCGTCCGTCAGCGCGGGACGCGGGAAGTTCAGCGACGGCAGCGCCACCGACAGGGCCTGGTTCAGTTCCGTCGAACCGGTGGTCTTGAGCGTGTCGGCCGAGATGATGTCGACGGGGGACGCGGTGTCGAGCGCCGTGCGGTTGGCGACACGGGTACCGGTCACGACGACGGTGGCGGTGGCGCCGTCGGTCGACGTGTCCTGGGCCTGGGCCAGGGCAGGGCCGGCGAACAGCGCGGCGATGGAAAGGGCGAGTACGGTTTTTTCCGGCACAAATCGATGTTGCATTCTCTTTATCCTTATTCTTGGTCCACGGCCCGCGTGGCGGGTTGAGAGATACCGCAATCCTGTCGGGCTTGATTGACGACAAGCCCGTATTGATAGTGGGGCGTGCTTGTTATCGTTGTCAATTCAATCAGGTCGCATAGATGTACGGACGCAACAGTTGTACATGCGCGGTGCATGGGCGCACCACGGCGGATCGTTCAGTTCGTCTTGCCGCGCAGCTTCCGCACCAGCGTGACCCCCACCAGCACGGCCGCGCCGACGAGCACGCCGGCCACGGCATCGACCACGCTCGGCGCGACGGCCGCCAGCACGCGGCCCGCGACCGGCACGCCGGCCACGAACGCGGCGGCGCTCGTGGCCAGGTGGTGCAGCGGTGCGAACGCGTGGCCGATGATGCCGCCGCCGACCATGAACATGGCCACCGTGCCGATCACGGACAGCGCCTTCATCAGGCGCGGCGCCGCCGCCAGCAGCAGGTTCCCGACCGCGCGCGCGGCCGCGCTGGCGCGGCGGCTCAGGTACAGGCCGAGGTCGTCGATCTTGACGATGCCCGCCACGATGCCGTAGACGCCGATCGTCATGGCGACCGCCACCGCGACGAGGGCCGCCACCTGCGCGCCGAACGACGCGCCCCGTTCGTTGACGACGCCCAGCGCGATCACGATGATCTCCGCCGACAAGATGAAATCGGTGCGGATCGCGCCCTTGATCTTGTCTTTCTCGACCGTGAGCATGTCGGCGTCGGTCGCCAGCGCAGTGGCCAGTTCTTCTTCGTGCGCGGCATCCTCGGCGGCGCTGTGCAGCAGTTTATGCGCGACCTTTTCGAAACCCTCGAAGCATAGATAGGCGCCGCCCACCATCAGCATGGGCGTGATCGCCTGCGGCACGAACGCGGAAATCGCGAGCGCGGCCGGCACGAGGATCGCCTTGTTGCGCAGCGAGCCCAGCGCCACCGCCCACACGACGGGCAGTTCGCGGTCGGCATGCACGCCCGTCACCTGCTGGGCGTTGAGGGCGAGGTCGTCGCCCAGCACGCCGGCCGTCTTCTTGGCCGCGACCTTGCTCATCAGGGCCACGTCATCGAGCACGCTGGCAATGTCGTCGATGAGAGCCAACAAACTTCCTGCAGCCATGGACCGCTCCTCAGTATCAATGTCGCCACATCTTAACCGAGCCGGCCATCTGTTCAGGATCGCGGTTCAGGCGCGTTTTCTGCATTTCAAACCCGAAAATCTGCATCTCGTCGCTTTCCCATGCAGACGGCACCGGACGATACGTATAGTGACAACATTGGCTGCGGTGCAGCAGCCTTTCCGACCTGAAGGAGATGCCCATGAATCCGAACCTCGATCTGCCGACCGTTCCGCGTCGCCGTGCCCGTCCCCCCAAGCGCAAGACCCGCATCACCATCTATCTCGACGACGAAGTCCTGGACGAATTCCGCTCGCGCGCGGAGCGTACCGGCACCGGTTACCAGACGCTGATCAACGCCGCGCTGCGGCTGCGCCTGGCCAACGGCGACGCGAATCCGGCCGCGGCTTGAGCGATTAAATCGCATAAACCCCGCCAATACAGGGTTTATGGGGTGTAAGAAGATTACACAGAGCAATTAATTATGCTAATCTTCCGGCTCTTTCAACCCGGAGGATTTATGAAAAAAGGCGAACTGATCGCTGAATTTGCGAAGCGTACCGAGATGTCGGGCGCCGCTGCGAACGAAGCAGTGAACACCATCATCGACATCATCACCGAGCGTCTGAAAAAAGGCGACACGGTCGGCATCACCGGCTTCGGCACGTTCTCGGTCACCAAGCGCGCAGCCCGCAAGGGTCGCAACCCGGCAACCGGCGAAGTCATCAAGATCGCCGCATCGAAGACCCCGCGCTTCGCTGCCGGTGCGACCCTGAAGGCCGCCGTCAACCCGAAGAAGAAGTAAGCAGTACCCCGCGGCTGGCCGCGGCCGTCCGGCAATCGCCGGCGCCGTGCGCCATGCCCGCGTTCCTTTCCCGCCTCTCCCGAATTCCCCATGAGCTTCATCACCTGGATCGGCTTCGTCGTCGCCGCCACCCTGATCGCCATCTCGCCCGGCTCCGGCGCCATCCTGTCGATGTCGCACGGCCTCGCATACGGGCTCAAAAAGGCCAGCGCCACCGTGCTGGGCCTGCAATTGGGTCTTGTGCTCGTCCTGGTGATCGCCGGCGCCGGCGTCGGTTCGCTGCTGATCGCGTCGGCGCTCGCATTCACCGTCGTCAAGGTCGTCGGCGCGCTGTACCTGATCTGGCTCGGCATCGGCCAGTGGCGTTCGAAAGCCGCGGCGAGCGGCGTGCCGACGGCGGGCCTGGCCGCGCATCCGGCGTTCGGCCGCCGCGTGCTGACCGGTTTTCTCACCAATGCGACGAACCCGAAAGGGATCCTCTTCATGGTCGCCGTGCTGCCGCAATTCATCTCGCAGAACGCGCCGGTGCTGCCGCAGCTGGCGATCCTCGGCGCGACGATGGTCGCCATCGACACCACCGTGATGCACGGCTATGCCCTGCTGGCGTCGACCATGCAGCGCTGGTTCCGCGATCCGCGCGCCGTCAGGATGCAGAACCGTTTCTTCGGCGGCGTGCTGGTCGCCGTCGGTGCCCTGCTGTTCTTCGTCAAGCCCGGTCACGGCTGACGTTCGTATCCGGCAGATACATTTCGCAACCATTTGTAATTCGTGTCGCCGTGTACGATGTCCGTGCGTTGTAATGCAGTAGACGCGGTGTGCCTGCGCCCATAACAAAAAATACCTTATCCCCTGGAGACATCATGCCGAACCGCGTCGTGAAAACAGCCGTCCTCCTCGCATTCTCTACCCTGACGGCGCTGGCCGCGGCGGCCGATCCGCCCGCGCGCGTGGGCCGCGTCGCGCTGGCCCAGGGCCAGGTCACCATCGGCAGCGACATCGGCGCCGAGATGATGGCGGCGCAGGTCAACTGGCCGGTCACGTCCGGCAACACGATCACGACGGCGGACGGGGCGCGCACCGAGCTGCGCATCGGTTCGACGTCGATCCGCCTGGACGGCGATTCCGCGCTGGAAGTGCAGCAGCTGGACGACGACGCGCTGCACCTGCGCCTGCACTACGGCAGCGCCAGCGTGCGCGTGGTCAACGCCGATGTGCTGGCCGGCTTCGAGCTCGAGACCCCGCAGGCGCGCATCCGCCTGCAGCAGCCGGGCCGCGTGCGCATCGACGCCGAGCGCGTGCGCGACACCAGTGCCGTCACCGTGTTCGACGGCGTGGCGCTCGTCGAGGACGGCGATTCGCAGCTGACCCTGCGCGCCGGCCGGCGCGCCGAGGTGGGCGACGACGACGTGCGCACCTCGGCCGCCGTGCGCGACGCCTTCGACGAGTGGGCCCTCGCGCGCGACCGCTACGACGACAATGCTGTATCGAGCCGTTACGTGACGAGCGAGATGACCGGCTACGAAGACCTCGACCGCTATGGCAGCTGGCGCGAGGACGCCGACTACGGCCCGCTGTGGATCCCGACCGTGGCATCCACGTGGGTGCCGTACCGCGACGGCAGCTGGACGTGGCTCGACCCGTGGGGCTGGACCTGGGTCGACAACGCGCCGTGGGGCTATGCGCCGTTCCACTACGGCCGCTGGGTGCACGTGCACAACCGCTGGGCCTGGGCACCCGGCCGCCGCCACGAGCACCTGGTCTGGGCACCGGCGCTCGTCGGCTGGGTCGGCGGGAACGGCTGGAACCTCACGTTCCGCGACCGTCATCATCCGCTGCCCGCCACCGGCTGGTATCCGCTGACGCCGCACGACCGCTACGTCCCGACCTGGCACGCGCCGGACAATCACCTGCGCTGGCTGAACGAGCACGTGCGCGACAATCCGCACCGGCCGCGCGACTACCGTCCGCAGGGCCTGACTGTCGTGCCGCAGGACCGTTTCGGCCGGCCGGGCCGGGTGAACGTGCCGCGCACGCCGATCACGACGGTGTCGCCCCTGCTCGTGCGCAACGCCCCGACGGGCGCGCCGCCCGCCGCGCCGGCGCGGCCGAACTGGCCGAACCGCGACCGCGACCGCGACCGTGATCGCGACCACGACCACGACCACGACGCCAACCGCGGCCCGGTCGGCATCGCCCGCATGGATGGCCGCCACGTGGATCCGGGCCGCGAACGCCGCATCGGGACCGAGCGCGGCGAGCGCGACGGCTTCGTGCGCCAGCGTGCGCCGGGACAGGTGCTGACGGTGCCGCAGGCGGCGCCGGCGCAGGGGCTGCTGGTCACGAGCCCGACGCCGCATCTGCCGCCGCAGCCCCTGAGCACGGTGACGAGCCCGACGCCGCACCTGCCGTCGCAACCCTTGAGCACCGTGACGAGCCCGACGCCGCATCAAGCGCCGCAGCCGCTGTCGACGGTCAGCCCGACGATCCAGCAACCGCAGGCAATGCCGCCCGCGGGCGTGCCCGGCGGCTGGCGCCGCGAACGCGACGAGCGCCGTGAACAGCTGGAAGAAATGCGCCGCAACCGGCAGCCGATGCAATCGGCCCAGCCGCAGCCGCAGCCGCAGCCGCAGCCGGTGATGGCGCCGGCCGCACCGGCGCCGCAGCCGCGCGTCGAACGTCCGCAGCCGCGCTTCGAGCGTCCGCAGCCGCGCTTCGAGCGTCCGCAGCCGCGCTTCGAACGGCCGGAGCCGAGGATCGAACGCACGGAGGCACGCGTCGAACGGCCGGCACCGCCGCCCGTGCAGATGGCCCCGCGCCCGGCGCCCGTCGCGGCACCGGCGCCGCCACCGCCGCCACCACCCGTGCAGATGGCCCCGCGCCCGGCACCCGCGCCGGCTCCCGCGCCGGCAAAGGCCGAGGCGCACCACCAGCACGTCGACGAGCGTGGGCGGAACCAGAGGGAGCGCTGATCCGGCGGAGTCGGACCGGTTTGGCTACAATGCTGTTTTAGAATAGGAGTGGCCATGGACCCGAAAGATTCCCTCATCGAATACCCGAGCGATTTCCCGATCAAGGTCATGGGCCCGACGCACGACGATTTCGCCACCGCCATCGTCGAAGTGGTCACCATCCACGATCCGACTTTCCATGTTGGCAAGATGGAAGTGCGGCCGTCGGCCAAGGGCGCCTATACGGGCCTGACCGTGATCGTGCGCGCCACCAGCCGCGAGATGCTCGACAACCTGTACCGCGAGCTGTCGGCGCACCCGATGGTGAAGATCGTCCTGTAAAACCTGTTGCTTCCGGCCCCGCCTTCGGGCGGGGTTTGCAGCGCCCGCCATCAGGCTGGCTTATAATGACGGGGTATCCCTTCAAAGATCCTATCCATGCAAGCGAACCGTCCGGTCGTTCGCGACCCGGTCATCCGTGAGCTTGGCCGCGCCGACTACGAACCCGTCTTTGCCGCGATGCGCGCCTTCACGGATGCGCGCACGCCCGACACGCCCGACGAGTTGTGGATCGTCGAGCATCCGCCCGTGTTCACGCTCGGGCTGGGCGCCGACCGCGGCCACCTCCTGAGCACCCTGGAGCACGACGTCCCCGTGGTGCAGACGGACCGCGGCGGCGAAGTCACGTACCACGGCCCCGGCCAGGTCGTGATCTACCTGCTGATGGACCTGCGCCGCAACAAACCGGGCGGCAAGCTGTATGCGCGCCAGTTCGTCAACAAGATCGAGCAGGCGGTCATCGATGTGCTGGCGGCGTATAATCTGGCGGGTGAGCGCGTCGAAGGCGCGCCCGGCATCTATATCGCCGACGGTCCGCGCCGCGGCGCCAAGATCGCCGCGCTGGGCCTGAAGGTGCGCGGCAACGGCTGCACCTACCACGGCGTGTCGCTGAACGTGGCGATGGATCTGGCGCCGTTCACCTGGATCAATCCGTGCGGCTATTCCGGCCTCGCCACGGTGGACATGAAGACGATGGGCATCGACGCGCCGCTGGCCGACGTGCAGCAGGCCCTCGCCAGCGCCCTCGTGCAGCATCTGTCCACGGCACCCTCTTCAACCGCAGCGGTCGCGCAGGCCGCCACGATCAACTGAAAGCCCGACCAGGGTTATTACGCACATGACTTCCGAAATCGACAACGGCACCGCAGCAGCAGCTTCCTACAACGCCAGCGAAAAACAGAAAGGCGCGAGCAAGACGTCGCGCATCCCGATCAAGATCGTGCCGCTCGAACAACACGAGCGCCTGAAAAAGCCGGACTGGATCCGCGTGAAGGCGGCCAGCCCGTCGACGCGCTTCTACGAGATCAAGGACATCCTGCGCGCCAACAACCTCGTCACCGTGTGCGAGGAAGCCAGCTGCCCGAACATCGGCGAATGCTTCGGCAAGGGCACCGCGACCTTCATGATCATGGGCGACAAGTGCACGCGCCGCTGCCCGTTCTGCGACGTCGGCCACGGCCGCCCGGACCCGCTCGACGTCAACGAGCCGGGTAACCTCGCCAAGACCATCGCCGACCTGCGCCTGTCGTACGTCGTGATCACCTCCGTCGACCGCGACGACCTGCGCGACGGCGGCGCCGGCCACTTCGTCGAGTGCATCCAGAAGACGCGCGCGCTGTCGCCGAACACCAAGATCGAAGTGCTCGTGCCGGACTTCCGCGGCCGTCTCGAAAAAGCGCTGGACATCTTCGCCGACGGCCTGCCGGACGTGATGAACCACAACCTGGAAACCGTGCCGCGCCTGTACAAGGAAGCGCGTCCGGGCGCCGACTACCAGCACTCGCTGGTGCTGCTGCGCGACTTCAAGGCCAAGTACCCGAGCGCCGTGACGAAATCCGGCCTGATGGTGGGCCTGGGCGAGACCGACGAGGAAATCCTGGACGTGATGCGCGACATGCGCGCGCACGACATCGACATGCTGACCATCGGCCAGTACCTCGCCCCGTCGAACTCGCACCTGCCGGTGCGCCGCTACGTGCATCCGGACACCTTCAAAATGTTCGAGGAGAAGGCGTACGAGATGGGCTTCGTGCACGCGGCCGTGGGCGCGATGGTGCGTTCGTCGTATCACGCCGACCAGCAGGCGCACGAAGCGGGCGTCGCCGCGTAAGCCGCAACCAGCACCCCCCCCGTCGCCCCCGCGCCGGGGGGGCCCCTAGTTGCGCGCGTATCGTCAGCGCTGGCAAAATTGGGTCCCCCGCCTGCGCGGGGACGACGCTTTTACGCTACCGATTTTTTCATTGCGCGTGGCTTGCCGAACGGTGCCCCCGCGTCACCGACGTTATATTGATCCCATCGATCAGCCCGTGCATCCAAGAACATGAGCGAACACCACCCCCATTTTTCCCCCGCCGACGACACCCAGGACGACGATGCCGTCCTCGAACGTGAACTGAACCTGGCCGCGCGCGGCGTCGAACTGGTCAAGATGGAAGGCCGCGTCTTCCTGCGCTTTGCCGGCGCCGTGCGCGTGGACGGGCTGCACGTCGACTACCGCCTCGTGCCGGCCCGCGGCGTGCTGGCCAAGCCGAGCAAGTGGCGCAAGATGGAGGTGACGGCGCGGCGCGCACTCGTCGAGGAACGCGCCACGCGCGACGCCGTCGACGACCTGAACCAGGAGGTCGAGGAATTCGTGCGCGAGATCGCCGACCAGGCCGACGAATTCGGCGTCGACCCGATGCTGTTCCTGCACGTGCTGGAAGAGCTGGAGACGTCCGAGCCGGCCGAATTCGTGTTCGACCGCATCCGCCAGCGCCTGCTGCACGCCATCGAGCGCGAGCAGGAAGAACGCCACGCCGCGCGCACCAAGGAAAGCATCAACCTGGCCGAATATCCGGCGTCGTTCGACGTGGCCGGCAAGATGGCGCGCCGTTTCATCGCGTTGCTCGGACCGACCAATTCCGGCAAGACGCACCGCGCGATGGAACATCTGGCGCAGGCCGAAAGCGGCGTCTACCTGGCCCCGCTGCGCCTGCTGGCGCTGGAAAACTACGAACGCCTGCAACACGCGGTGCGCGCCGACGGCGGCAAGGTCAAGGTCAGCCTGATCACGGGCGAGGAGCGCCGCCTGGCCGAAGGTGCGACGCACGTGGCCAGCACCGTCGAGATGCTGGACACGAAGACGCCCGTGCAAGTGGCGGTGATCGACGAGATCCAGATGCTGGCCGACCGCGACCGCGGCGCCGCGTGGACGGCGGCCGTGTGCGGCGCGCCGGCGTCGACCGTGTACCTCGTCGGGGCGCCGGAAGCGCGGCGCGCGATCGAGGCGCTGGCCGAGCGCCTGGAATGCCCGCTCGACGTGCACGTTTTAAAACGCAAGGCGCCGCTGTCGATGGAACCGGGCGCCGTGCGCAAGCTGAGGAATCTGAAGCGCGGCGACGCCGTCATCGCGTTCTCGCGGCGCGAGGTGCTGATGTGGCGCGACATGATCACGGAAATGGGTCTATCGGTCGCCACCGTCTACGGCAATCTGTCGCCGGAAGTGCGGCGCGCCCAGGCCGAGCGGTTCCGCGAGGGGCAGGCCGACATCGTCGTCGGCACGGACGCCCTCGCGATGGGCCTGAACATGCCGATCCAGCGCATCGTCATGACGACGGCCGTCAAGTACAACGGTGTCGAGGAAGAAGAAATCTCGGCCGCGCTCGCCAAGCAGATCGCCGGCCGCGCCGGGCGCTACGGCGTGCACGAGGAAGGTTTCGTTGCCGGCTACGACGACGATACGCACGACGTCATGCGCGCCTTGATGAAGGAAAAGATCCCGCCCGTGCCGGCCACCGGCTTTGCCGTGGCACCGTCGCTGGAGCAATTGCACCGCATCTCGTCGGTGACGGGCGAGACGTCGCTGGTCAAACTATTAAAACGCTTCGTGCACAATATCGACGTGCCGGACGGCTTTTTTTATCCGCGCATCACGGAAGAACAGAACGGGCGCGCGGAATGGCTCGATACGCTCGACCTGAGCGTGGCCGAAAAATTCACGCTGTCGCTCGTGCCGATCTCGACCAAGGTGCCGACCCTGGAAAGCGCGTGGACGCACTGGGCGCAGTCGCTGGCGAAAAGAAAGGTGTGCAAGCTCCAACCCCATCCGCAGGAATTGTTTTGGCAAAACCTGCAGGAAGTCGAGGACACGTGCCGCATGTACTCGGCCTATGCCTGGCTCGGCTACCGCATGCCGGAATTCTTTCCCAGCATCGAGGAAGCGCAGACCCTGGCGCGCGAAGCGTCCGAGCGCGTCGATGCGCTGTTGCAGCAGCAGAACGCGGCGACGCGCAAGCGCCAGTCGAAGAAGGAAAGAGGCCGCTGGTAAGCCGGCGCGGCGGTGTCAGTCGGGTTGGGCTGTTCGCACTGTCCCGACGGCTGCCAGCCACTCGTCCCACAGGGCCGGATCGCTCGTCCGGCCGTCTTCACCCAGCCGGTAGCCGGCCAGCAGGTCGGCCAGGTCGCTGCATTCCGTCAACTCGACTTCGCGCGCGAGGAAGGCCAGCATGGCACGGTAGGCCTGCTCGACCGTCAATGTTTCGGTGCTTGCGTTCATGATCGCCTCCGTGTCGATGGCGTCAGCTTACGCCACTGCGCGCGGCGTCAGCGCATGCGCCGGTCGGGGCGGATCTTCGCGTCGACCTTTAATACGCCCGGGATCGCGCGCAGGCGGTCGAGCAGTGCGGTGAATTCCGATTCGGACATGCGCGAAAAGGCGATGATCACGTCGTCCGTCGGCGCCCCTTCTTCGTTTTGCTGGACGATGAATGTGCCGATGCGGTTGGTCACCGGGCCGAGTTCCTTTTCCAGCACATGCAGCGTGAGCCGGCCATGTTCGGCCGACAGCACCAGCTCGCGTCGTTGCCGGGACGAGAAATAGCGTTGTTCCAGCGGCTTCATGGCGGCCAGGATGAACAGCATGATGGCCGTGCCCGCCGCCGCCGCCACATACATCCCGCCGCCCACTGCCAGGCCGACGGCCGCCACCGACCACAGGCTGGCCGCCGTCGTGAGGCCGCGCACGACGTCGCCGCGCAGCAGGATCGACCCCGCGCCGAGGAAGCCGATGCCGGACACGACCTGGGCCGCCACGCGCGACGGGTCGAGCGAAACGTGGTCGTGGGCCAGCACGTCGTTGAAGCCATAGGCCGAGACGATCATGATCAGGCAGGCACTGACGCAGACGAGCATGTGGGTTCGCAGCCCTGCCGCCCAGGACAGGCGTTCGCGTTCGAATCCGATCGCCCCGCCCAGCAGGGCCGCCAGGCACAGGCGCGCGACAACTTCGGCATCTGGCAGCATGGTGATTGTCTTGATGAGCCCCAAAGGGCCATGTTAGCACCGGGCCCGGCGGGGCGGCGCACCGTCACGGCCGGCAGTGCGCGGCGACGCCTGATCCATGCGGGCCGGCGGAGGTGACGTCGGCGGGCGAATAATCGTTGCCCAGCGCCAGCGTCTGGCCGCCTTCATAGCGCAGGCTCAATTGGTCGCCGGAATAGTCGGGCAGCGCGCGCGGGATGTAGATGGCGAAGCGGTAATCCAGGTGCCCGTAATAGCCGTGCCGGAAGACCTGGCTGGCGGGTCCGCGCTGGATCTCGGCCGCGATCGCGTCGGCGAGCGTCGGCGTGTCGAAGCGGCTGTTGATGTCGGCCGTATCGTCCAGTCGCAGCGTGTATGGCCGCAGCGGTCCGTAGCGGCGGTCGCCGTACTGGACGCGGACGTGGTCGACGTCGAAATAGAAGCTCGGGATGTTGGCGCCGGTGACGTCCAGGGCGCACAGCACGAACACGGCCCAGAAGCCGTGCGAATCCAGCGGCAGCGCGGCCTCCACGGGCGCGCGGTGCGGCAGCGCGACGGGGTTCGTGAAATCGATCCGGTGGACGTTGGCAACATGCTGGTAATGCAACACCACGGTGTTGCGCAGACCGGTATCGACAGTGCTGCAGCCTGCCGCCGTCAGCAGGCCCGGAATGAGGGCGTACGTGATCAGCTTGCGCATGGTTCCTCCTTTGCCGGCGTCAAGCTTGGGCCGAACAGCGGATCGAGGCTTGCGGGAGGTCAGCGGTGTGCGGGGAGCCAGCGTCGTGGGCGGAGGGCCGCCCACCCTACGATTTCAACGATTTCTGCAGCAACGCGTGCAGCGATGCGAAATCGGGCTCACCCAGATACCGCTTGAGAATCTTGCCATCCTTGCCGATGACAAAGGTGGTCGGCGTCATATTGACGTCGCCGAACTGCTTGGCGAGGTCGCCGCCGGAATCGAGGGCCACCTTGAACGGCAGCTTGCGCGTCTCGGTATAGTTCAGGACATAGTCCGGCCGATCGTAGCTCATCGCCACGGCGACGAATTCCAGGCCGTCCTTCTTGAACTCGTTGTACGTCTCGACCATCTGCGGCATTTCCTTCACGCAGGTGGCGCAGGACGTCGCCCAGAAATTGACCATCACGACCTTGCCGCGCAGATCGTGCGAGCTGATCTTCTGGCCGTCGATGGAAATGAAGGTGACGTCGGGCGCCTGCTGCTGCTGGCTGAACGTGGCGAAGCCGATGCCGGCGATCGCCAGCACGGCCGCGCCGATGGCGGCCGGCTTGATCCAGGCGCGTTGTGAAGTGGTCATGGTGTCTTCATCCTGCAATGCCCATCAGGCGACGTCACGATTATAAGCCTGCGCCTTACGACGTGCCGCGGGGCTCGGGTTGCTGCTGTTGCGGCGGTTGCATCGAGCGCAGGTCTTCCTCACTGATGTACTCGAACATTTTTACCACGCGCATGACGCCGGACACGCCCTGGGCCACTTCGGCGGCGATATTGCCTTCGCGCTGAGTCACAAGGCCCATCAGGTAGACGGTGCCGCTCTCGGTCACGACCTGGAACGAGGTGGCCGAGACGGTCTTCTTGTCCGCCAGGCTGAGCTTGACCTTGCTCGTGATGAGGGAATCGCTGGCGCGCGACGTATAGCTCGACGGGCCGGCGATCTGCAGTTCGTTGATCACGGAATCGACATTGGTGATGCCGCGCACTTCGTTCTCGACCGCGCGCTTCATCGCCTCGTCGCGCACCTCGCCGGTCAGCAGCACCTTGCGGTTGTAGCTGTTGACGTTGACGTGGCCGGCGTCGCCGACGATGTCGCCCATGTGGGTCGCGGCCTTCAGTTCGATGCCCTTGTCTTCGGTTTGCGCGCCCAGCGTGCGGCGGTCGGCCGTCGCGACGGCGCCGCTGACGGCGGCACCGGCCACGAGCGCGACGCAGCCTTGCAGGGAAGACAGCAGGGCCACGCACAGCACGGCCTTCGACAGGGGACGCAGCAGGGCGCCGGCATTAATTTGCATCTTCTTCTCCGAACAGGGCGACGTCGAGGCCGTCGCAGATACTGTGGATCGCTACCAGATGCACTTCCTGGATGCGGGCGGTGCGCGCGTGCGGCACGTTGATGTGGACGTCGGCGTCGGTCAGCATCTTCCCCAGCTGGCCGCCATCCTTGCCGGTCATGGCGACGATGCGCATTTCGCGTTCCAGCGCGGCTTCGACGGCCGCCAGCACGTTGGCCGAATTACCGGACGTGGAAATCGCCAGCAGGATGTCGCCGGCCTGGCCGAACGCCTGCACCTGCTTGCTGAAGATTTCCTTGAAACTGTAGTCGTTGCCGACGGCCGTGATGATCGACGTGTCGGTGGTCAGCGCGATGCCCGGCAGCGGGAAGCGCTCGCGCTCGAAGCGGCCGACCAGTTCGGCGGCGAAGTGCTGGGCATCGCCGGCCGAGCCGCCGTTGCCGCAGGCGAGAACCTTGTTGCCGTTGGAAAGCGCATTGAACATCAGCTCAATCGCTTGGGAAATCGGTTGTGCGAGGAGAGCCGCCGACTTCATCTTGAGTTCGGCGCTTTCCTGGAAGTGGGCGAGGATGCGTTGAGTATTCATGGTCGAAGATTATAGTGCAGTGGCAATGCCCGGCGATCAAGGCCAGCAAAAAATGCTTACACTTCCAGGCCTTCAAGAACCGTCGCGAGCGGCAGCGGTGTTGACTGGGAAGCGCAGCTGTACGCACAGTACAGCGAGCATCGCAAGTCAAAAATGCAACGCGCAGCAGGTTTTTAAACGCCTGCTTCAATGGCGTTCCTTATCCATTCGATATCTTCCCCATCGATGGCGACCACATCGATGCGGCACGGCGGCAAGCGGTCGAAACGCTGTAAATAGACCTGGGCGGCGCGGATGATGCGGCGGATCTTCGCCGGACCGATGCTGGCCGCCGCGCTGACCTGGGCGTCGGCGGCGCGCTGGCGCACTTCGACGAACACGAGCGTGGCGCCGTCGCGCAGGATCAGGTCGATTTCCCCGAGTTTGCAGCGGAAATTCGCTTCCACCAGGACGAGACCGTGGCGCCCAAGATACGCGAGCGCCACGTCTTCCCATTGCCGCCCCTGTTCCTGCGTGCGCGACAGGCGGGTCGGCCACATGTCAGCGCTCCCTGTCCACGGGCGCGAACGCGCCGTCGCGGACGATGACGGCCGCCTCGCGCCGCCGCAACTCGAGCTGGCCGCCGGGACCGGGCGCCACGTCGAGCCGGCCCGTGACGCCGTCGATACCGAACGGCGCGCCGCCGCGCAGCGCCAGCTCGCGCGCCACCCGGAAGGCGTCGATGCCGAGCGCGTACAGACGGTCCATGTCGGGCGCCTGTTCCGTATGCAGCGGGCGCGGATAGACCATCACGACCGGGTGATCCGGCAGCACCATCCACGGCAGGTCGAGGATGCGCACGCCGTCGAGGCCGGACAGGCCGGACGAGCCGGACAGGTCTTCTTGCGCCGACCGCCCCGGATTGGCCGCGCCGCCGCCGTAGCAGGGGATCGCGGCGCCGGCCAGGGCGCGCACGGGACGCAGCCCGGCGCCGTCGAGCGCCGCGAACAGCAGGTCGGGCGGGTCGATCTCCAGTTTTTGCCGGAGTTCGTCGATGGCGGCCTTGCCGCCTTCCCCGGACGGCACGGCGAAGCGCTGGTCCGTGTGCCCCAGCCGGGTCCAGCGCGCCTCGAACGCGCCGGCCGCGCGCTGCGCCCAGGCCGCGCCGCCCGTCAGGATCAGGGCGCGGCCGTGCGGGTGCTCGCGCGCGGCCCATTCCGCCACCTGGCGCGCCTCGTCCTCGATCGACAGGCCGGCCACGAGCATCAGCCGCGGCAGCGCCGGCCGCCCTTCCGGCACGCTCAGCACGACGGTCGGCCGCGTGACGGCATCGCTGTCGGCCAGCGCGGCGACGGCGGCGCGCGCGAGCGGCCCGACGATGATGTCGCTGGCCACCGCCGCGCGTGCATAGGCGTCGAGCACGTCGCGCGGCGCGTCGCCCGTCGGGACGACCTCGGCCTTGAAGCCGGTACCGTCGCGTTCCATGCCGGCCATGAAGCCGGCGCGCACGGCCTCCGCGGCTGGCGCGAGGGTGCTGGATCGCAGCGGCAGCAGCAGGGCGATGCGGATGGGCGTGTCGGATGGCGGGGGCGGTGGGGACGGCTCGTTCGCTTGCGGTTTGATCGGCCGCGGCTGGATGGCGGGATCGTCCAGCATGGCGAGCGTGACGGCGTGCGCACTTGTGTTTGTGTCCACGGACGCGCACAATCGCTGCGGCCCGGCGCATGGCGCGCCGGCCATGGCATGGCCGCCCATGCTCATCGCGACGAGCAGCCAGGCCAGCCCGGCACGGCGCGCCTCGAGAATGTTCATCCGCATCCGATTCCCCAACATGACAGAAACCCAGTCCAGCCAGATCGCCCAACTGCCCGTCATGGGCGAGGCCGCCCAGCAGTCCTATCCTAGCGCAACGCTTTACGTGGTGGCCACACCCATCGGCAACGTCACCGACATCACGCTGCGCGCGCTGCACCTGCTGCTGCTGGCCGACGTCGTCGCCTGCGAGGACACGCGCAAGACCGGCGCCCTGCTGACGCGCTTCGGCCTGAACAAACCGATGATCGCCGCGCACCAGCACAACGAACGCGAGGTCGCCGAAAAACTCGTCACGCGCCTGCGCGCGGGCGAGCGCGTGGCGCTCGTGTCGGACGCCGGCACGCCGGCCGTGTCCGACCCGGGCGCGCGCATCGTCGATGCCGTGCGCGCCGCCGGTCTGAACGTCGTGCCGGTGCCCGGTTCATCGGCGGCCGTCGCGGCGCTGTCGGCGAGCGGCCTGGTGAACGACCGCTTCTATTTTGTCGGCTTCCTGCCCGCGAAGGCGAAGCAGCGCGAAGCGGAACTGGCCGCGCTCAAGTCCGTGCCGGCGACGCTCGTGTTGTATGAGGCGCCGCATCGCATCACGGACTGTGTGGAATCTCTCGCGGCCGCATTCGAGCCCACGCGCCAGGTGGTGTTTGCGCGCGAACTCACGAAATTGTTCGAGGAAATCCACCGCTGCCCGCTGGCCGACGCGCTCGCGTGGGTCAAGGCCGACGCCAACCGCGAGCGCGGCGAATTCGTCGTGCTGGTCGAGGGCGCGCGCGCGGACGACGACGAGGGCGACGTGGAGGCCGAGCGCGTGCTGCGTATCCTGCTGGAAGAATGTTCGGTGAAGCAGGCGGCGGCGCTGGCGGCGCAGATCACGGGGAAGAAAAAGAACGCCTTGTATGAAAGGGCGTTGCAGATCAAGGGCGAGGAATAACTCGCAGCGGAAAACACCGTCGTTCCCGCGCAGGCGGGAACCTAATTTACGCTAGCGTACCGCAACCTACTTGGATTCCCGCCTGCGCGGGAACGACGTGGTTGGATGTTCGGGTGCGCTTGCCATATTGGCGCCGGCCGCTACCACTTGCACCCGCTGTCCTTCTTGTCCAGCGCCAGGAAGATCGGCGCCAGCAAGCCCCCGGGCACGCCATCCTTGCAATCCGGACGCTTGGCCGACTTGATCGCCCGTTCGAACTTGTTCTCCGTTTGCAGCGCCGGCTTGGGCAGGCGTTCGAGCGCCGTGCCCACCTTGTCCGGATCGGGTTCGTTGGCCAGCTTCGTCGCCATGCCGCGCGCCATGCTGCGGGCGGCGTCGAGGTCGAAGTGCCGGGTCGTCGTCGCGGGAGCGGACGGCGGCGCGGGCGTTGCCGGTGCCGGCGCGACGGCATAGGTCTCCCCGGTCGACTGGCGTTTTTCGGGGGCCACGGCGATCACGGGCCGGTTTTTTTTGGCGGGACGCCGCGCACGCGGGACCGGCGGCGCCGCGGCCGGCTTCACTTCTGCGGGCGGCGGCGCGGCCTGCAGGCGGATCGTCAGGGGTTCCGGCGGCGATGAAGGCAGCGTCGTCGCGGGCTGGCGGTAGACCGCGAGCAGCAGCGCGTGGGCGGCCAGCGACAGCGCGATGCCGGCCGCGATGCGGGTCGATTGCCTGCGGTCGGGAAGGGCGGACCGCAAGCCGCCATGGTCGAAAGAGTCGAGTGCAAACGTCACGTCTTCACCTGCTGGCCTGTGAGAAAACCACGGACACCCGCGCTTTCCTTGACCGGAAGGGCCTCAAGACGGTATGATGGCTGTCTTCGGAGTGTAGCGCAGCCCGGTAGCGCATCTGGTTTGGGACCAGAGGGTCCAAGGTTCGAATCCTTGTACTCCGACCAGTATATCAAGAAGGCCGACGAGACATCGTCGGCCTTTTTCATTGCCGCCCACCAAGCGCACGCGGTTCGCAAACGTTGTGGCGGGCACGTTTCATTTGAGGCCCCCGGCCTCACATGCCCACCTGCGCGTCAATGTGTCCGTTTGGCCAATAATGCGTTGCCGGCCCGGCTCGCGCCCTTGCGTCCCAGCTGCTGCGAGATGAACTGCCCCGCATCCACGACCAGGTCCAGGTCGATGCCCGTCGCTATCCCCAGGCCATTCAACATGTAGACCACGTCCTCGGTCGCCACATTGCCCGTCGCACCCTTCGCATACGGACAGCCGCCCAGGCCCGACACGGACGAGTGGAAGATCGCGACGCCCAGTTCCAGGCTGGCGTAGATGTTGGCGAGCGCCTGTCCGTAGGTGTCGTGGAAGTGGCCCGAGATGCGCTCCAGTGCGAAGGCGCGCGCCGCCGTTTCCATCACGGCCTGCGTCTTGCGCGGGGTCGATACGCCGATCGTGTCGGCGATGTCGATCTCGTCGCAACCCAGGTCGCGCATGCGGCCCACGACGTCGGCGACGGCATCCAGCGGCACGTCGCCCTGGTATGGGCAGCCGAACGCGCAACTGACGCTGCCGCGCAGGCGCAGGCCGTGCGCCTTGGCCGCCTGCGCGACGGATTCGAAGCGTGCGATCGATTCCGCGATCGAGCAGTTGATGTTCCGTTGCGAGAACGCTTCCGACGCGGAGCCGAAGATCACGACTTCGTCGGCCTTGGCCGCGAGCGCGGCCTCGAAGCCCTGCATGTTCGGCGTCAGCGCGGAATACAGCGTGCCGGGACGGCGTTCGATGCCGGCCATGACCTCGCCGCTGGTCGCCATCTGCGGTACCCATTTCGGCGACACGAACGACGCCGCCTCGATGTTGCGGAAGCCTGCGCGCGACAGGCGGTCGACCAGTTCGATCTTGACGCTTGCTGCCACCGCTTCCTTTTCATTTTGCAGCCCGTCGCGCGGGCCGACTTCGACGATCTTGACTTGTTGCGGCAGTTGTTTGTGCATGATGGTTTCCTAGTAGCCGAGGGCGCGGTCGACGATGTCGTCGATGGCCTCGCCCCGTTCCAGCAGTGCGATCTTGGCCGCGATCTGGCGCACCGCTTCCTCGCGCAGGGTGAGGGCCGAGATGTGCGGCGTGATGGTGATGCGCGGTTCGTTCCAGAACGGATGCGGGGCCGGCAGCGGTTCGTTGCGGAACACGTCCAGCGTGGCGCCCGCGATGTGGCCCGAGCGGATCAGCGCCATCAGGTCCGGCTCGGCCACCTGGGCGCCGCGCGCCACGTTGATCAGGTAAGCGCCTTGCGGCAGTTGCGACAGGCGCGCGCGGTCGAGCAGGTTCGTCGTCTCGGGCGTGAGCGGCAGCGTGCAGACGAGGACTTGCGTGCCGGACAGGAAGTCCTCGAGCGACGTCATGCCCGCGTAGCACGCGACGCCGGGCAGGTCGCGCTCCGAGCGGCTCCAGCCGCGCACGGGAAACCCGAGCTGGCGCATCGTGCGCAGCACGGGCGTCCCGAGCCTGCCGAGGCCCAGCACGCCGACCGTGAAATCGGCCTTGCGGCGGCGTGTTTCGAGCGGGTTCCAGATGCCCTGGCGCGCCTGCTGCTCATAGTCGTCGAAGCGGCGGAAGTAGCGCAGGGTCGCATACGCCACGTACTCCGCCATCTGCTCGGCCATGCCCGCATCGCCCAGGCGGACGATGGGGACCGGCGGCAGCGCGTCGCCGAATTTCAGCAGCGCGTCGACGCCGGCGCCCATCAGGAAGATGGCCTTCACGTGGGCAAGCTGGTCGAGCAGGCGCGGCGTCGGCGCCCACACCACGGCGTAATCGCAAGGCGCCTGCGACGCCAGCGACATGTTCTCGCGCCACACGACGATGTCGGCGTGTGGCAATGCATCTGAAAAATCACGGACCCACGGCTCGATGACGCCGTCGCCCCGGTACAGCAGTATCCGCATTTTGTGTCTCCTGATATTTTTTATGAATGTTTGCGTTTGCTGTCTCGTCGATTGTTTGATGCCGCGGGTTCGGTCACGTGTGGTGGGCGGAGGCCGCCCACCACACGGCATCACGCCGGGCCCGCGAATGCCACAACACCACGTAGGGTGGGCACCCCGTGCCCACCATCACGCCGCGGCCTTGAACGCCAGCAGCGGCGCCCCATCCGCGACCTGGTCGCCGACCTGGTACAAGACTTCCTCGACCAGCCCGTCGCTCGGCGCGGCAATCGTGTGTTCCATCTTCATCGCTTCCATGATCACGAGCGGCTCGCCCTTCCTGACGTGCTGTCCGCTCGCCACGATCACCGCCACCACCTTGCCCGGCATCGGCGCCGTCAGGCGGCCGTCCGCCGTTTCGTGCTCGCCCGCATGCGCGAGCGGGTCGTTCCAGGCAAGCACGTGGTGCAGGCCGCCCGTGAAGACGTGCAGCGCTTCTCCGTCGCGCCGCACCGTGCCCTGGATGGCCTGGCCGTCCAGGCGGATGGCGTAGCGCCCGTCGTGCCGCGCCACGAGCGCCAGCGGATGCGACTTGCCGTCCGCGTCGAGCGTCCACCCGTGCGGATGATAGGCCATGTCGATTGCATAGACCTTGGCCTGGGTCGTGGCCGCGTACTCGTCGCCGAACGCGAGCCGGCGGCGGTAGGTGCCATTCATGCGCCAGCCGTGGGCGCTCGTCCACGGGTCGGCCGGATTGACGCCCGCCGACGTTTCCGCACCGACGAGGGCGACGGCCGCCAGCGCCAGCGCGGCCAGGGGCGCCGGGCCTGCCGGCGGGAACAGGGTCGCCGTGTTCCGCTCGATCAGGCCCGTGTCCAGGTCCGCGTGCGCAAAGGCGTCGCCCTCGACCAGGCGTTTCAGGAACGCGATATTGGTCGCGAGGCCGACGATGTGGAATTCGGACAGGGCGTTCGCCATGCGCGCCAGCGCCTGCGCGCGGTCCGCGCCCCACACGATCAGCTTGGCGATCATCGGATCGTAGAACGGCGAAATCGCATCGCCCGCGCGCACGCCGGAATCGATGCGCACGCCGGCAGGGTCGCCACCGCTGGCGCCCAGTTCGAACGCGACGTGGGCCGGCGTATCCATGCAGCGCAGGGTGCCGATCGACGGCAGGAAACCCTTCTCCGGATTCTCCGCATAGACGCGCGCTTCGATGGCGTGGCCGTGGATCGCGAGTTCGTGCTGCTGCTGCGGCAGCGGCAGGCCGGCCGCCACCCGCAGCTGCCACTCGACGAGGTCCGTACCGGTGATCATCTCGGTGACCGGGTGTTCCACCTGCAGCCGCGTATTCATCTCCATGAAGTAGAACGTGCCGTCCTGGTTGGCGATGAATTCGACGGTGCCGGCGCCCACGTAACCGACGGCGCGCGCGGCCGCCACGGCCGCTTCGCCCATCGCGGCGCGGCGCTCGGGCGGCATGCCCGGCGCCGGCGCTTCTTCCAGCACCTTTTGATGGCGGCGCTGCACGGAGCAGTCGCGCTCGTGCAGGTAGACGCAGTTGCCGAGCGAGTCCGCGAACACCTGGATCTCGATGTGGCGCGGCCGCGTGAGGTATTTTTCGACGAGCACCTTGTCGTCGCCGAAGGATGACATGGCTTCACGCTTGCACGACGCGAGCGCCGCCTGGAAATCCTCGGAGCGCTCGACGACGCGCATGCCCTTGCCGCCGCCGCCGGCGCTGGCCTTCAACAGCACCGGATAGCCGATGCGGTTCGCTTCGGCCTGCAGCAGCTCGGGGTCTTGCGCATCGCCGTGGTAGCCCGGCACGAGCGGCACGCCGGCGCCTTCCATCAGCTGCTTGGCGGCGGACTTCGATCCCATCGCGCGCATCGACGATCCCGGCGGACCGATGAACACGAGGCCCGCGGCTGCGCAGGCTTCGGCGAATTCCGCGTTCTCGGACAGGAAGCCGTAGCCCGGGTGGATCGCCTGCGCGCCGGTGGCTTTCGCGGCGGCGATGATCTTGTCGCCGCGCAGATAGCTGTCCTTGGCGGCGGCGGGGCCGAGCAGGATCGCCTCATCGCAGACCGCCACGTGCTTGGCGCCGGCGTCGGCTTCCGAATAGACGGCAACGGTCTTGATGCCCAGGCGGCGCGCGGTGGCGGCGACCCGGCAGGCGATTTCGCCACGGTTGGCGATGAGGATCTTGGTGAACATGGTGTCTCGTCTGTTTTAGGTTTTGTGAACGTTAGCTTCAATCCGTCGTCCCCGCGGAGGCGGGGATCCAATTTTGCTGGCTGATCGGCTGCTTTTTACTTGGGCCTCCGCCTTCGCGGGGGCGACGTTGTTATGCGTGACGATATTGGTTTAGCGGCGTAGGGTGGGCATTTGAGGCCGGGGGCCTCAAATGAAACGTGCCCACGCGTGACGTATGCGGTCCGTCGACGTTACGCTTAGCAGCCGCAGCTTTCCTTCTGCACCGATTCCAGCATGGCCGAGCGGGTCTTCAGGCCCAGCTTTTCCAGCAGCTTGCGATCGTCGTCCGCTTCCGGATTGTCGGTCGTGAGCAGCTTGTCGCCGTAGAAGATCGAGTTGGCGCCGGCCATGAAGCACATCGCCTGCACGGCCTCGCCCAGCTCGCGCCGGCCGGCCGACAAACGCACGCGCGCCTTCGGCATCGTGAGGCGGGCGACGGCGATCGTGCGCACGAATTCGATCGGGTCCAGCGGCGGCAGGCCGTGCATCGGCGTGCCCTCGACCTGCACCAGGTGGTTGATGGGCACCGATTCAGGATACGGATTCATGTTCGCCAGCTGCGCGATCAGGCCTGCGCGCTGCTCGCGCGTCTCGCCCATGCCGACGATGCCGCCGCAGCAGATTTTCAAGCCGGCCGTGCGCACGCGGCCCAGCGTGTCCAGGCGGTCGCGGTATTCGCGCGTGGAGATCACGTCGCCGTAGAAATCGGGCGACGTGTCGATGTTGTGGTTGTAGTAGTCCAGGCCCGCCTGTTTCAGTTGCTCGGCCTGGCCTTCTTCCAGCATGCCGAGCGTGGCGCAGGTTTCCATGCCCAGCGCCTTCACGCCGCGCACCATGGCTTCCACTTTTTCCATGTCGCGCTCTTTCGGGCTGCGCCACGCGGCGCCCATGCAGAAGCGCGTCGCGCCCTTGGCCTTCGCTTCGCGCGCGGCGTCCAGCACGGTGTCGAGGTCGAGGATTTTCTTGGCCTCGACGCCGGTGTCGTAGCGCGCCGCCTGCGGGCAGTAGCCGCAGTCTTCCTCGCAGCCGCCGGTCTTGATCGACAGGAGGGTCGCGAGTTCGACGTCGCCGTCGGGGAAGTTGGCGCGCTGCGCCTGCTGGGCGCGGAACATCAGCTCCGGCAGCGGCAGCTCGAACAGCGCCAGCACGTCGGCCAGCGGCCAGGTGGCGTCTTGCGGCAGGGCGGCCGGCGTGACCGGCGGGTGAAGGGTGACGACTTGGGTCATTTCGGATTCCTTGTTTTGGTGAGGCGTGTATTCGCTTTAATTCTTCATGGCCGGCCATCCAGGCAGGCCAGCGAGTTCGATGTGGGCGGCAGCGGCAGCGGCCGACGGTTCGGCAAGACGCGGCACGCGGCCGAGCAGCGGCGCGGGCAGGCGGCGTTCGAGCTCGGCGACGTTTTCGTCCGCGAAGCGCATGTCCGGGTCGACCTGGTTGGCGACCCAGCCCGCCAGCACGAGGCCGCGCGTGACGATGGCCTCCGCCGTGAGCAGTGCGTGATTGATGCAGCCCAGGCGCATGCCGACGACGAGGACGACGGGCAGCCCGAATTGTACGGCCAGATCGGCGCTGTCGAAATCGTCGGAGAACGGCACGCAGAAACCGCCCACGCCTTCGACGACGGTCGCGTCGGAGGCGCCCAGGATCTCGGCATACGCCGCCAGGATCGGCACGGGTTCGATGGTCACGCCTTCCAGCGCGGCCGCGACGTGCGGAGCGCATGGTTCGCGCAGCATGTACGGCGTCGTGATCCGCTGCGGCAGCTGCACGTTGCCGGCCGCGCGCAGCATGGCCGCGTCGTCGTTGTGCAGCTCGCCGTCGCGTTCCTCGGCGCCGGCCGCGATGGGCTTCATGCCGCAGGCGCGCACGCCCTGCCGCACGAGTTTATGGAGGATGGCGCTGGAGACCAGCGTCTTGCCGATTTCCGTGTCCGTGCCCGTCACGAAGCAGGCGAAGCGGGTCGGCACGCCTTCCGCGGCCAGGGGCGCGGGAACGGCCGCCGGCGCGACCTGCACGGCCGGCGCGGGTATCGCGGTGCCGATGGATGCGCCGCCTAATTGTTCGGGCTCGTTAAGAGTCATGCCCACGTCCTTTCCAGCTGGTTGAGCGCAGCCGTCAGCTGCGCGACGTCTTGTTCGGTATGCGCGGCGGACAAGGTCACGCGCAGGCGCGCCGTGCCCACCGCCACGGTCGGCGGACGGATCGCCGGCACCCACAGGCCCTGCCCGTGCAGGCGCGCCGCCGCCGCCATCGCCTCGTCGTTGGCGCCGATGATGATGGGCTGGATCGCCGTCGTCGACGCCGGGCGTTGCCAGCGCTCCAGCCGCAAGCCGTCGTCCAGCTGCGCGATCAGCGCGCGCAGATGGGCGCGGCGCTGCCTGCCCTCGTCGCCGTCGATGATGTCGACACTGGCCAGCAGCGCATGCGCGAGCGCGGGCGCGGCGGCCGTCGTGTAGATGTAGGGCCGCGCGCGCTGGATCATCAGTTCGATCACGTCCGCGTGGGCGGCGATGAATGCGCCGCCCACGCCGGCCGCCTTGCCCAGCGTGCCGATGTAGACCAGGTTCGGGGAACGCAGACCGAAATGTTCCAGCGCGCCGCGTCCCTGGTCTCCCAGCACGCCGAAGCCGTGCGCATCGTCGACGACGAGCCAGGCGCCATGCCGTTCGCACAGCGCGAGCAGGGCGGGCAGCGGGGCGAGGTCGCCGTCCATGCTGAACACGCTGTCCGTGGCGACGATTTTTACCGGCGCGGCGCTCGCGGCCAGCTGCGCGTCCAGCGCGGCCACGTCCCCGTGCGGGTACACGGTCACGCCCGCGCGCGCGAGGCGGGCGCCGTCGATCAGGGATGCGTGGTTCAGCGCTTCCGAAAAAATCATCGCATCCGGCGCGCTGCCCAGTCCCGTCAGCACGGCGAGGTTCGCCATATAGCCGGTGCAGAAGTACAGCGCACGGGCGGATTCGAGATGCGGCGCTTCGAACGCGGCCAGTCTCTCTTCCAGCTGCGCGTGGGCGCGGCTGTGGCCCGACACGAGGTGCGCCGCGCCGCTGCCGGCGCCGTACAACGTGGCGCCTTCCCGCAGCGCCTCGACGACGCGCGGATGCGCCGCGAGGCCCAGATAGTCGTTGCTGCAGAACGCGAGCAGGTCGCGGCCGTCGACGACCTGGCGCGGCGCGCAGGGCGTGTCCGCCGTGCGCCGGTGGCGGGTCAGGCTGCGGCTTTCCAGTTCGCCCAGCTGGGTGCGGACCTTGTCGATTAAATCCATGTTCACTCCGCGATCACCGTTTCGAACACCTTGCGCGTGCGCGCGGCCAGGCCCACGAGCTCTTCCTCGTCCAGCACGTACGGCGGCATCAGGTACACGGTGCGGCCGATGGGGCGCAGCAGCAGCTCGTTTTCCACCGCGCTGGTGAAGAAGCGCCGCGCGAACGTCGACGCGCGCGACGCATCGGGTTCCACCGCGTCGAACGCGAGGATCATGCCGCGCTGGCGGAAGTTCGTCACGCGCCGGTGGTCCAGCAGCGGGGCCAGTTCCGTCATCAGGCGCGTGGCCGTCTCGCGGTTCTTGTTCAACACGTCGTCCTCCCGGAAGATCTGCAAGGTGGCGAGCGCCGCGCGGCAGGCCAGCGCATTGCCCGTGTACGAGTGCGAGTGCAAAAAGCCGCGCGTGATGTCTTCGCTGTAGAACGCCTCGTAGACCTTGTCGGTGGTGAGCACCAGCGACAGCGGCAGGTAGCCGCCGCTGATGCCTTTCGACAGGCACATGAAGTCCGGCCAGATGGCAGCCTGTTCGCACGCGAAGAACGTCCCGGTGCGCCCGCATCCGACCGCGATCTCGTCGGCGATCAGGTGCACGTGATACTTGTCGCACAGCTCGCGCAGGCGCTGCAGGTACAGCGGGTCGTGCATCGCCATGCCCGTCGCGCACTGCACGAGCGGCTCGACGATGATGGCGGCGATCTTGTCGCCGCGCTCGGCGAACAGCGCCTCGACATCGTGCGCCGCACGCAGCGCGACGTCCTGTGCGGACTCGCCGTCGACGGCGTTGCGCGCATCCGGCGACGTGACGGTGCGCGCGGCGCGCAGCAGCGGGCCGTAGGCATCCTTGAACAGCGCGACGTCGGTGACGCCCAGGGCGCCGACGGTCTCGCCGTGGTAGGAACCCTGCAGGCAGACGAATTCCTGCTTGTCCGCGAAGCCCGCGTTGCGCCAGTAATGGAAACTCATCTTCAGCGCGATCTCGACGGCCGATGCGCCGTCGGATGCGTAGAACGCGTGGCCCAGCTGCTGGCCCGTCAGCGCGGCCAGCTGCTCGGACAACTCGATCACCGGTTCATGCGTAAAACCGGCGAGCATCGCGTGTTCGAGCTTGTCCAGCTGGTCCTTCAATGCCGCGTTGATGCGCGGGTTGGCGTGGCCGAACAGATTCACCCACCACGAGCTGATGCCGTCCATGTAGCGCCGGCCTTCATGGTCGTACAACCACGGCCCCTTGGCGTGGCTGACGGCGATCAGCGGCACCTCTTCGTGGTGCTGCATTTGCGTGCATGGATGCCAGACGCTGCGCAGGCTGCGTGCGATCCAGTCGTTGGAAGTGGTCTGCTTCAATGTCGATTCCTATCGGGTCGTGCTATTCCAGCCATGACGGCCGGCGTTTTTCGAGGAAGGACGCAACCCCTTCGCGTCCTTCGAGCGATGCGCGGATGCCGGCGATGCGATTCGCCGTGTCTTCCAGCAGCGCTTCGGTCACGGGCTGGCCGACGATCTCGCGCACGAGTTGTTTTGCTTCGCACACCGCGTTCGGGCTGTTGTTGGCCAGCGCCTGCACGATGGCCGCGACCGTCGTGTCCAGTTCTTCGGCCGGCACGGTCTCGTGCACGAAGCCGATGCGATGGGCTTCGTTCGCATCGAAGCGTTCGGCCGTGAGAAAGTAGCGGCGCGCGGCCTGTTCTCCCATCGCCTTGATCACGTACGGCGAGATCGTCGCGGGGATCAGGCCCAGCTTCGCTTCGGACAGGCAGAAGTTCGCCGTGTCGACGGCCACGACGACGTCGCACGCGGCCACGAGGCCCATGCCGCCGGCGTAGCAATCGCCCTGCACCTTCGCCACGACCGGTTTCGGACAGGTATAAATCGTGCGCAGCATGTCGGCGAGGCGCATGGCGTCGGCGCGGTTTTCGCTGTCCGAATAACCCGCCATCTTTTTCATCCAGTTCAGGTCCGCGCCGGCGCAAAATGCCGGGCCGTTCGCGGCCAGCACGATGGCGCGTACGAGTTCGTTGCGTCCCAGTTCGTCGAAGGCGAGTGCCAGTTCGGCGATGCTCGACTCGTTGAATGCGTTGCGCACGTCCGGGCGGTCGAGTGTGACCTGGCCGATGCGGTCCGTGATCGTGACGGTGAGAGTCTGATAGTCCATATTCATTCTCCTCACATGCGGAACACGCCGAACGTCGTGTCCTCGATCGGCGCGTTCAGCGCGGCCGAGAGTCCCAGGCCCAGCACCATGCGCGTGTCGGCCGGATCGATCACGCCGTCGTCCCACAGGCGCGCCGTCGCGTAGTAGGGGTGGCCCTGGTGTTCGTACTGGTCCTTGATCGGCTGTTTAAAGGCGGCTTCTTCGTCCGCGCTCCACTGGCCACCGCGGGCTTCGATGCCGTCGCGCTTGACGGTCGCCAGCACCGACGCCGCCTGGTCGCCGCCCATCACGGAGATGCGGGCATTCGGCCACATCCACAGGAAGCGCGGCGAAAACGCGCGGCCGCACATGCCGTAGTTGCCGGCGCCGAAGCTGCCGCCGATGATCACGGTGAACTTCGGGACCGACGCCGTCGCGACCGCGGTGACCATCTTGGCGCCGTTGCGGGCGATGCCTTCGTTTTCGTACTTGCGGCCGACCATGAAGCCGGTGATGTTCTGCAGGAAGACGAGCGGGATCTTGCGTTGGCAGCACAGCTCGATGAAGTGCGTGCCCTTCAGCGCCGATTCCGAGAACAGGATGCCGTTGTTGGCGATGATCCCGACCTTCATGCCGTAGATGTGGGCGAAGCCGCAGACGAGCGTCGTGCCGTACCTGGCCTTGAATTCGTCGAAGACGCTGTCGTCGACGATGCGGGCGATGACCTCGCGCACGTCGAACGGTTTGCGGGTGTCGACGGGGATGACGCCGTACAGCTCTTCGGCTGCATATTTCGGTTCTTGCGATTCGCGCAACGCGCCCTGTTGCGGCTTGGTGCGGTTCAGGTTCGACACGATCGTGCGCGCCAGCGCCAGCGCGTGCGTGTCGTCCTGCGCCAGGTGGTCGGCGACGCCGGACAATCGCGTGTGCACGTCGCCGCCGCCCAGATCTTCCGCCGTGACGACTTCGCCCGTCGCCGCCTTCACGAGCGGCGGACCGCCCAGGAAGATCGTGCCTTGCTCCTTGACGATGATGGATTCGTCGCTCATCGCCGGCACGTACGCGCCGCCCGCGGTGCAGGAACCCATCACGACGGCGATCTGCGGAATGCCCTTGCTCGACAAATTCGCCTGGTTATAAAAGATGCGGCCGAAGTGGTCGCGGTCGGGGAACACGTCGTCCTGGTTCGGCAGGTTGGCGCCGCCCGAATCGACGAGGTAGATGCAGGGCAGGTTGTTCTGTTCGGCGATCTCCTGCGCGCGCAGGTGTTTTTTCACCGTCATCGGGTAGTACGTGCCGCCCTTGACGGTGGCGTCGTTACAGACGATCACGCACTCCTGGCCCGCCACGCGGCCGATGCCCGTGATGATGCCGGCGCTTGGGGCCGCATCGTCATACATCGCATAGGCGGCCATCTGGGAGAATTCGAGGAACGGGGTGCCTGGATCGAGCAGCATCTGCACGCGCTCGCGCGGCAGCAGCTTGCCGCGCGCGACGTGCTTGGCGCACGCGGCCTCGCCCCCGCCCTTGGCGACCTGCGCCACCTTGGCGCGCAAGTCGTCGACGAGGGTTTGCATGGCGGCGGCGTTGGCTTTGAAATCTTCGCTGCGCGGGTTGAGTTTCGTGTCGATCTGAGGCATCGGGTCCTGTCTCCTGCTGGTCGCGGCTCGTGGCGCGGTTTTATTCAGGGAAACTGCCGTCCACATAGAACCATCGCATCTTGCCGCCCACGGCCGGGTCCGGCTCGCGCACGAACCGGCTGACTTCATGCAACCGGTGGGCGCGGCCGTGGACCTTGAAACGGGCGACGAATTCGACGGTGTCCTCGTTGGGATTGTCCGGCAGGTCTGCTTTACGTTGACGTAAACGTAAAGCAGATTTTATCTCAAGTCCGAGCCACTGAACCTTCTGATTTGGGTCGATGATGGGTTCTGTCGGCAGGGTGCTCGAGTGCCAGGTGGCGCGCAGGTAAGCCTCGTCCCGCATCACGAAGGCCGTGTAGCGGGATCGCATCAGTACTTCGGCCGTCGGCGGCAGTTCCGCGCCGGCGATGAAGGGGCCGCAGCAGCGCATGATCGACGGGCCGCCGCAAGGACAGGGAAGAGGCTTCGCAGGAGTAGACATGGCGGCAATTATCCGCCATTTCCAGCGCCAGGGTGAGCGGGACTGCAATGCGGGATAACGGAAGATGCATGACAATTAATGCATCTGTGCAGATCTTTTGCCGAAAATAAATGAACTGCCCATTAAATGGGCGGAGAAATTTTTTGTATCGTCGTGCTTGGGATGGCTGTTCTACAACTTTTCCGTGTTCTTGCGCCGGAAACTGATGCAAGAATGGCACAAACCGGTTATTTATTATATAAAATACAATATATCGATCGCTGAAGGAGCTCGCCATGACCACATGCCGCAGGATTGTCCTCGTCGCCGCGCTGTTGAGCGCGGCAGTCACGGCCGTAGCGGCCGAAGTCACGGTCGAGAAAGACCCGCCCGAGCACGCGCAGCCGCGCTTTTTCGAGCGCGTGCAGGCGGGAGATTTGGCCGACGCCATCGCGCGGCGCGGTCAGCCGGTGGATGTCAAGCCGGGCCAATACCACTTGCGCGTGCCTTGCGACAGCATGAAGCCGGGCAGTTTTGTCGATATCACGGTCACTGTTGACGAGCACAGCAGGACGCGGCTGCGGTTGGAGGAGTGCGGGGTGCAGGTGGATAGCCGATAACGTTTGGGTGCTAAAGGAATTAAGCCGAAGTAGTAGAACACCCGGGTGAATTTTCGGTCGGTGCGAACAGATGCAGGCATATGGCAAAGAGATGAAGTTGCGACATTGCCTCCTTAAACACAACTGTGCTCGGAGCCGGCTGCAATCAACTTAGTGGTCAACTCATGCTTGGGCAGGAGCGAACCGATTGGGCACATGTGTCCATGTGAATCGCTCACGCGCAACCGTTAGCGGCTCGGGGGCAACCGGGTTCCTGATCACTTCGAGCGCCCTGCCGTTCTGGATCGCTACGATCCGTTCCGCAGCATTGATTGTCTCCGGTCTGTGCGCAACCATAATCCGGGTCAGCGGCAGCATACCAAGCGCCGCGTTGACCTTCTGCTCGTTAGCGACGTCCAGATGGCTGGTCGCCTCGTCAAGCGCGAGAATCCGTGGCCGCTTGTACAGCGCACGCGCCAGCAGTACGCGCTGCTTTTGACCTCCGGACAGGTTGCCACCCATCTCGCCTACTAAGGTCTGGTACCCCATGGGCATAGCCAGGATCTCGTCATGCACCGCTGTCAGGCGCGCGCATTGCTCAGCGAGCTCAATATCAGTCTGGGCATCAAAAAAAGTGATATTTTCCAGGATCGAACCAGCCAATAATGTGTCATCTTGCATCACAGTGCCGACTACCTGGCGGTAGGCACGGTATCCGATCCGTGTAACAGGTACGCCGCCCAGCAGTACTTCGCCTTCGTCAGGCGCGAGCAGCCCAAGGATGATTTTGCACAGTGTGCTCTTGCCGCAGCCGGACGGCCCGATCAGGGCCAGGCTTTGGCCAGCCGGAATGCTTAGGTCGATGCCGTTCAGCACCCACGGCTCACCATCGCCGTAACGGAACTTTACGCCGCGCAGTGTGATTTCCGCATCGAGCCGGGTACAATCAATCTCGGTCTCGACTTCGGGCTCTGCTTCTTCCATTACGATGTCCGCGAGACGTCCCGTGTGCATGCCCAGGAGTCGGATGCTGAAAACCACATCGATCAGGTTGAAAATGCGTCCCGAAAATGTGGCTGCGTAACTGCTAAATGCTGTCAGCATGCCTACCGTTAGCGCATTGCTCATGACTAAGCCAGCCCCCACATAAAAGATCGCCAAGCCTTGTGCAGAGAACAGCGCGGTATTGGTTACCTTGAAGAGGATTCCCAGCTTTTGGGTCTTGATCGCACGGTTGATGACATCCTGTTTCAAATTCAACCAGCGCGTCCGGCGTTCGGCGTCTCGGCCGAATAGCTTTATCGGCGAAACTGCACGGATTGTTTCAAAGAAATGGCTGCTTTCCTTAGCCCCCAAGATCAACTGCTCTTGCGATGCCTCTCGGAACGGCTGATAGAACAGCCAGCGCAGCAGCGCGTACGCCGCAACGCCGGCAATGACGATGATGCTCAGGTAGCTGCTGTAGGCGAACATGATTCCCAGCGCCAGCAGCGCCATGATGCCGTCGAGTACGCTCCCGACACATACGCTGGTTAGTGTGTTCTGGATATCTGCAATACTACCGAAGCGTGAAACGATGTCGCCTAACCGGCGTTTTTCGAAAAACGCGACTGGTAGGCGTGTCATATGGGTAAACACGCGGCTCGCCCATTGGAACCCGATGTCAATACTCCAGTGCATCAGGAACCAACTGCGGACGAGTTCGATCGCGGTCTGCGTAACGGTTAATAATGCGAAGCCCGCAGTTAGGACGATGAGTAATTCACGGTCACCAGCGACGATGACGTCGTCGATTACGTATTGGTTAAATAACGGTGCCGCAATCGCAAACAATTCGAGTACCGCGGCAAGGCAAAAGACGTGTACCAGCGCGGTGCGCAAACCAAGAATTTTTCCTGTCAGCTGACTTACCGATATCTGCTTGGTTTCGTCGGCAGGTTTAAAGTGCTGGTTCGGTGACAGTTCCAGCGCAACGCCAGTAAAGTGCTTTGACATCGTCTCAAGCGTCATCCGGCGCTCACCCACGGCAGGGTCGATCAACGTGACACTGATGTCGCCCTTTAGGCTCTTGTGGACCTTCTTCAATACCACAAAGTGCTTCAGGTCCCAGTGCAGGATACAGGGTAGCTGTAGATCAGGTATTTCCTTAAGTTCCAGACTCAGCGGCCGCCCAGCCAATTCCAGCACGGCGGCATAGCGCACAAGCTGTGTCATCGTCGCGCCCTTGAGGCTGACCGCAAAGCGCCGCCTCAGGTTGCCTAGTTCGCAGCCGTAGCCGAAGTGATCGGCCACCATGGCAAGGCAGGCCAAGCCGCACTCGCTCACTTCGGTCTGTAATATGGTCTTCATAAGCTACCTAGCGCGGCGCGCACGCGGTCGAACCAGGAAGGCGACAGGAACGTCGCGCTGATGTCACCTGCCCCGTCGATGCGGGTGACCGAAAAGCCCTGCTGGCGCAGCAGGCTGATCAAACCTGGCTCGACCCGTTTGCCAACTCGCAGGTCAGGAAGGTGCAGCGCACCGACGATGACGAAGCTCCTGCGGTGTTCTGAAACGGTTTTGGCGATGAGCGGAACCCAGGCACGGGTGCGTTGTTTGATCATGATCTCAAAAGTGCCCGAGCTATAGTGCATCGCCCATCCCTTGTCCTGCAAGATCTGCTCCTCAGGAGAAACTTGATCAATGGCACAGGGCACCGCCTGGTCGACACAGCGGATCGTTTCATTGATAGCCTCCCCGGCGACGCCTGCCAGATTGCCGAGGGAGGTAAACGACGGGTCCGATTGCTTCAGGCGCAGCAGGCGCGAAACCTGCAGGGCTTTATCGGCAACGAAATCCGTCCTGTCGGCGGCACTCGCGTTGCAGAAGTGCGTTCGCCGGTCGACGAGCTTATCGAGGCCAATCGTTTTTTTCGATACTGTGCCCTTGCCGCGCAGGCGGAAGGAAACGCCTGTTGCGAAGGCGATGCCGTATGCGGGCCCGAGGGACTCTGTCGTAAAAGTGTCCAACAAGGTCGAAGCCAGGTATTGCGGAAAAATTTCCCAACCTTCGAGCCAGTTCGGTACGTCAACATGGCTATCCCGTGTCGTCCTGATCAGGGCGTCAAGGGCAAGATGCAAGCGCTGCGTGTGCAAACCCTTCGGATCGTCAAAGCAGGGCGCGCCGAGCGCGAACGATCCGTTCTGGAGCTGGTCCGGGCCGAAATAGGTCTCCATGACGGCGACCTCAGCCACCGCGTAACCCGGTTTGACGACGGTCTCAAAGTAACGGTCGTTCTCGACTGGCGTACTGACGTGAGACTCACCGACCAGCACAGCCTGTGCATTGCCTTTGCTGACTAGCCATGCACGCGGCGTAGTGGCAGCAGCCGCGGCGGCGGCAGTTGAGAGTAACGTGGCGAACACGGCGACACACACCGAATAGCGTCGAATGCAAAAGATCATCATGGTTTCGGACTCGGTGAAATGTTGGCCCCGGAGAAGACCAGGGCCAACTGGCGACAAAGGCCGGCATTGATTACGGGAGATTACTCACCAAACTACTGACGCCGGCTAGTGGGCCCGGTGCACCGTCCGCCTATGCAGGTGATCGTAGTCACCGTATGCCCACCGTTGTAGCTTCCCGAGAAGGCGCCGGGACCATAGCTACCAGAGGCGGTAAAGCCGGGATTTGGTGTCGTGGTGGTCTGGCTGAAATATCCAGGACCTGTGGTAGTCACGGTTGACACGCCACCGGCTCCGCAGGTTTGGGTCGTCGTGCCACTCCCCGAGCTACTGCTACTTGGCACGCAAGAGTTACTACTGGGTGCCGAGCCGCCGCCAAAAAGGCCAGAGATAAAGTTGCCGATTGACCCCAAAAATCCGCCGTCGTCCGCTTTTTTTGCGACTGCATGATGAGTGTCATCGTTTTCACCACCAGAGACCAAGTCCAACTCTTCGCTTGAAATGACTCGCATAATATGTCATCCTTAAAAGACGGTTTGTAAAATGCATTCTTGTCAGAATGCGACGTGATTCGTACGACGTGCTGCAATCACGACGTACGACTCGGCGGCACGGGCACGTCTTGGCCTCCCGTGCCAACGATTCCTGCGCGGCGTCCCGTGTTTACCGGTACGCGACCGCTAGCAGCGGCTCAGCAATCCACTCCCAGATCTTCCTGCGATCCTGAATTACGTCGGCTTCCAGTGTCATGCCCGGCCTTAGGAGGTGTTCTTTTCCGTAGGTCATGATTGTCTGTCGCGCCAACTTCACCTTGATGCGGTACAGCGCTTCGTTGTTGTTGAATCCGTTGATATTCTCCTGCGCGTTACTGAGGATCGTGCTTGCCAAGCTGGGCGGCAGCTCGCCTGGGGCAAACGGCGTGGTGCTGACATCGCTCACAATGCCGCGTTGCAAGCCAAATTTTTGATATGGGAATGCCTGATAACGGATCAGTACTTCCTGCCCCGGCGCGACGAATCCTGCTGCACGGCTGGGGGCATATAGCTGTACCTCCAGTTTCCCTATCCTGGCCTCACTCCTGGAGGATGGTTGTGGGGCCGGAATCATTGCGGCAAGCACTTGACCGATGCTGATCGCTTGGCCAACCTGATAAGTAATCGTCGTGAGGATCCCCGACTCCCGTGCGGTGATCATGAACGATTTGCGCGAACTGTTTTCGGCCATTTCACGGGCCAAGCTAGATTTGGCACGCGACAACTGGGACAGATCACTTGCCATAGTTGTGTCGAGCCCGCTCAACTCGGCTTCAACGTCGCGCCGGCTCGATTGCAGTTGAACAACGTTACGGCCAACATCGCTGACACGCGCTGCTAGGTCGAGCAGGTCTTCCTGCTTTTGCTGTACCTGCGCCGATGACATATAACCGCTTACCTGCAGCGATTCGTACTGTTTAAGACTGCGCTCTGCCAACTGATAGCGCCTTTGCGCCAACGCGAGCTCCTCATTCACATGCTTGGTTTCAGCCGCCAGGCTTTCAAGATGTTGTTGCAAGGCCTGGCGCCGCTCTCGATTTTGGGCGATGCGCAAGCGTTGTTCGTTATCCAGACTACGCTCTTCGGTAGCAAGCTGCCGCGATATGATCTCCGACACTTCTCCAGTGCGAACCTGTCGCTCGGTCGACAATTCGAACAATACTTGGCCGGCATGCACGTATTCCCCTTCGTGAAACATGCTCCTTACCAGTATGCCCGACGAGGGAGCAACTATGCTCAGGCTACCTCCCGTCGGCACAGTGATTCCCACGACGCGCGCCTTCCTAGTGACGCTGCCCTCGATGATAAAGACAACAAACGCCCCGCCGATCAACAGCGCTCCTACCGTAATCCAAAGTGCAGAAATTGGCCGTGCCAGGTGAATGCTTCCGAGATCACCTCTGTTTCTTGCCGAAGATATTTCGGTTCGAAATAACGGCGTTGCGGGCCTTGTGGGTTTCGAATCAGAGTTCAAAATATGTCTCCGTTATTACTTACGTATTAGGTTCTACGAGGCGCTGGCTGTTCGCTCCAAAAGCAGGGTCGCCGAGAAGACATCGGAACCTTCGCATAATCGCTCCAGAAATCTGGTTAAGGGATTATGTGATCTAGTGTAGGGCGCGCGATTATGTCTGCATTGATCGATGGCAATTTAAATTGCCGTTCAGATAGGCTATTCGGTCACTGCTTGGCTGGTCGGGCCGTGTTCGAATGAAAAAAAGAGAGTGTTACTCGCGTGCTCTATAAACCGCCCCGCATTGTTTGTGGATAAGTCGACAAGCCACCCAACACAGTATGAGAATGAACGGTCTCTTTGTGTATTCGGCATGGTCTTCAGTGCGTGCCGCGACGTGTTTGCGGAAATGCCTCCGGCTGCGCCATTTGTTGCAATGACGTGCAACGCTCAAGCGACAGCTAACCCTATCCGACGGTAGTCGGCGAAGAACACCTTTTGTTCATTTCCAGGGATGGCCAACAATTATGGGTGAACGCTTGCGTGAATTCTTCGCCCGATGCCGGAACGCGAAAAACTGGTGGCGCAAATCCGGGCGCAACTGCAAGGGCAAAATGAAGTTGCCAACCACTAGGCCAGCGTCAACCCATCCAACCCAAACGGCAACGCCTTCCCCCGCATCAGATCCGCCAGCAGGCTCGCCGTCCCGCAAGCAAACGTGAACCCCAGCGGCCCATGCCCCACGTTCAGCCAAAGATTGGAATACGGCGTCGCCCCGATGATCGGTGCGCTGTTCGGCGTCGCCGGACGCAGCCCGGCCCACGGCGTGATCTGCGTGTAGTCCGCAGCACGCGGCATCGTCTCACGAACCTGGCGCGTCAAGCTGTCCAGGCGCGTCGGGTTCAGGCTCAGGTCTTCGCCGACCATGTCGACCATCGCCGCCACGCGCAGCTTGTCGCCGATGCGCGCATATAGCACCTTGCGTTCGAAGTCGGTGACGCTGATCTCGGGCGCGACGTCGTCCTGGCGGATCGGCGCCGTCAGGCTGTAGCCTTTCAATGGATAGATCGGCAGGGCGATGCCGGCCGTTTCTCCCAGCGCGCGGCTCTGCATGCCGGCGGCCAGCACGTAGGCGTCGGCGCCGAGCATGCCGGCCGACGTTTGTACGCCCGTCACCCTGCCGCCCGTCGTGACGAAGCGCTGTGCCTCGCCGTGGATAAAAGCGTCGAAGCGCGGATGCGCGGCGAGGCGTTCGGCCAGCGCCACGCAGAAGGCGTAGCAATCGGCCACGGCTTCGCCGCCGTTGTAGATGCCGCCCGCGAGTTTATTCTCCATCGCCGCCAGCGCCGGTTCGCGCGCGACGCATTGAGCTGCGTTCCACACCGCGCCCGCATCCGACTTCGCGGTGGCCGCATCGAAGGCGGCGCGGGTGCGGTAGACGACGAGCTTGCCCGCATCGCGCCATGCGAATGCCTCCAGCGGCACGACGGGCTCCAGAGCGGCCATCGCGCGGCGCGACAGTTCGCCCAGTTCCAGCAGTTTATTCGTCGTCTTGCGGTTCAGGTCGGCGCGGCAGTTGGCGAGGAAGGCGGCCAGCCAGCGCCACTGGTGGGCGTCGAACTGGGGACGGAAGCGCAGCGGGCCGTGTTCCTGGAACAGCCATTTCAAGGCCTTCAGCGGCACGCCCGCGTCCGCCAGCGGCGACACGTAGCGATAGCTCAGCTGCCCGCCGTTGCGGTAGCTCGTCCCGGTGCCCACGTCCGGTGCTCGTTCGACCAGCATGACCCGGTAGCCGGCCTCGACCAGCCACCAGGCCGATGTCAGCCCGACCACGCCGCCGCCGATGACGATTACTTGTTGCATCCGTGCACGCTATTGAACATTGACATGCGAAGAAGCTTAGGGGCTGGCCCCGAGCTCGGCCAATGAATGTAGAGCGGGCGGGCATAACCGGGGTTCATGTTATGGCGCCCCGGTACAGCGCCGTCAGGATGCGTTCCTGGAACCGCGCCAGCGATGAATACCGACCCTTGTTCGCGGGCGCGAACGGATCCGTCGACGTCCCGCCCACCAGCACGATCATCCCGTTGCGACGGGCCGGATCGAACACGAACACGGACATCAGCCCATACGCATCGCCCAGGTGCCCGACGGCCGGGAAGCCGCCGCCGTCGACGACGCGCGTGCCTGGCGCGTCCGGAAATTGCTCGTTGCCGAGGCCCCAGCAATGGAACAGGCCGTCCGCCGTGTCGCCGTTGCGGCCGTCGTATGTCCACTGGCGGCTGAACATCAGGTCCAGCGTTTCTGGTTTCAACAGGCGCGGGCCACGTCCCATCAGCATGCGCATCACGATCCCGAGGTCGCGCGCGCTGATGCGCAGGCCGCCCGTCGGGCTGAACGGCGTGGCGTTCGTGCCGATCACGTAACGGTCGATGGCGGGCGGCGGTTTGACGCTGTAGTCGTCGGCCTGGGCGATCCACGGGCCGTCCGGGTCCCAGACTTCCGTGTCGACCGTGCGCTTGCGGTACAGCGTGGCCAGATTGTCCAGTGCCGCGGGCGGCAGCTCCGCCGGAAGGTAGCCGGCCCGCAGGCCGAGCGGATCGATCAGCAGGCGCCGCATCAGGCGGTCGAAGCGTTCGCCGCTGATTCTCTCCATCACGGTGCCGATGATGCCCCAGCCAAGGTTGCAGTACGTAAAATATGCGCCCGGGCCGGCGTTCGTCGCGAACATCCGGCCGTCGCCGGGCACGAGCACGTCCTTCAGCGCGACCTCCGCACCCCAGGAATAGCCGGCCTCGTCGCGCAGCGAGGACGTGTGCGTGAGCAGGTGGCGCAGGGTGATGGCCTGGCCGGGATAATGCGGATTGCGCAGCGTGAAGCCGAGATAGCCGGAGACGTCGGCGTCGAGGTTGACCTTGCCGTCTTCGTACAAGCGCATCAGCCCGAGCGTCGTCATCATCTTGGAAATCGACGCGATGCGGAACAGCGTGTCGGGCCCGACCGGCTTATCGGGCAAGCCATCGTGGCCGATGAAGCGCCGGCCGCACTGGTAGCGGTAGCCGACCTCGCCGGCGCGGAACGCCAGCACGGACAGGCTCGCCAGCTCGCAGGCCGGATCCGCGGCGATGGCGGCGAGTTCCGCGTCCAGTGCGGCAGTACGGCGCCGCGACGGCGCGGCCAGCAGCGGTCCGGTGGCGCCCAGCAACGCCACGCCCAGCAGATTGCGTCGAACCCTGTTCATCGTCATCCCCGTATCGTCGATATGCAGGCGAGAATACGGACTCGGCCCGCGCCCGGCAAATGCATCGATGTCAATCCCGCATAACTTTTCGGAATGACAACGGCCGATCCTTTCATGACAGACCCGGCGTCATCGGTATTACACTGGTCATGTCCACACATCCGGCCGCACCCCACACAGCGATGCTGAACACCGAAACCCCCGCTCCACAACACGCGTCCCTAGATCAATATCCCACCGCCGAGCTAGTGAACGTGCTCGTCGACGACCAGTTCAAGGCCGTCGACGCCGTGCGGGCCGCCGCGCCGCGCATCGCCGCGGCCGTCACCGCCGCGCTGCCGCGGATGAAGCAGGGCGGACGGCTCGTGTACGTGGGCGCCGGGACCTCGGGCCGGCTGGGCGTGCTGGACAGCGTCGAGCTGTATCCGACGTTTTCCTGGCCGCACGAGCGCGCCGTGGCGCTGCTGGCGGGCGGGATGGAGGCGATGTTCGTCGCCGTCGAAGGCGCCGAGGACAACGTGGAACAAGGCGCGGCCGACGTCGCGGGAGTGAACGTGGGGCCGGACGACGTCGTGCTGGCCATCGCCGCCTCGGGCGCGACGCCGTACGTGCTGGGCGCCCTGCGCGCCGCGCGCGCGGCCGGGGCGCTGACGATCGGCTTCGCCAACAATCCGGGCGCGCCCGTCGCGGACGAGGCCGAGATCGGCATCACGCTGGACACCGGCCCGGAAGCCATCTCCGGCAGTACGAGGCTGAAAGCGGGCACGTCGCAGAAAATCGCGCTGAACACGTTTTCGAGCGCACTGATGGTGCGTTTGAACAAGGTTTATGGCAACCTGATGGTAGACTTGAAGGCGACCAACGCCAAGCTGGTCCGCCGCGCCATCCGCCTGACGTCGTTCGCGACCGGCGCCGGCGAAGATGCGGCCGAGGCGGTGCTGGCGCAGTGCGACTTCCACGTCAAGGTCGCGATCGTGGCCTTGTCCAAGAACATCCCTGTCGAGCAGGCGCGCGCCCTGCTGGAGAGCGCGCGCGGCAGCGTGCGCGCCGCCCTGGCCGGCTGACGCGGCGCGGGCCCTCCGGCAGCGTCGCCTGGCCCGACGACGAAAGAATATGCAGACTACGCAATCCAAGAACCCGTGGCTGTGGGTGCCCTCGTTGTATTTCGGCCAGGCCATTCCCTACATCGTCGCCAACAGCCTGTCCGTCATCATGTACAAGGACATGGGGCTGTCCAACAGCGACATCGCTTTCTACACGAGCCTGTTGTATCTACCGTGGGTGATCAAGCCGCTGTGGTCGCCGGTGGTCGACCTGTTCGGCACCAAGCGCGGCTGGACGGTCTCGCTGCAGCTGGTGCTGGCCGCCGCGCTCGGCGCCGTCGGTGCGACCTTGCACTTGCCGTCATTCTTCATGATCAGCCTGGGCGTCATGTGGATCATGGCGTTCGCCTCCGCCACGCACGACATTTCCGCCGACGGCTTTTATATGCTGGGCCTGCGCCAGCAACAGCAGGCCGCGTTCGTCGGCGTGCGCTCGACCTTCTATCGGCTGGCGACCCTGGCCGCGCAGGGGCCGCTCGTGATCCTGGCCGGCCACCTGTCCCGCTCGCTGGGCGACGTGCACCAGGCTTGGGCCATCGTGTTCTTCGTGCTGTGCGGGATGTTCTTTGCCTTCTGCGCGTGGCACCAGGCCGTGCTGCCGCGGCCGGACGCCGACCACAAGGCCGCGGAGGGGACCAATCCGCTGGCCAGCTTCTTCGCCACCTTCGCCAGCTTCTTCCGCAAGCGCGACATCTGGCTGATCCTCGGTTTTATCCTGACGTTCCGCCTGGGCGAGGCGCAGTTGCTGAAACTCGTCGCGCCGTTCTTGAAAGACCCCGTCGGCGCGGGCGGCCTGGGCCTCACGACCGAGCAGTACGGCACGGCCTACGGCACCATCGGCATCGTCGCCCTGACCATCGGCGGCCTGTTCGGCGGCTGGCTGATCTCGCGCCTCGGATTGAAGCGCTGCCTGTGGCTGATGGTCGTCGCCGTGCACTTGCCCGACCTCGTGTTCGTGTACCTGTCGTCGGTGCAACCGCAGCATCTCGGCGTCATTGCCGGCTTCCTCGCGATCGAGCAGTTCGGCTACGGCTTCGGCTTCACGGCCATGATGATGTACATGATCATGGTGTCGGACGGCCCGTACAAGACGGCGCATTACGCGATTTGCACGGGCCTGATGGCGCTGGGGATGATGGTGCCGGGCATGTGGAGCGGCAAGCTGCAGGAGATGATCGGCTACCAGCATTTCTTCGTCTGGACGTGCCTGGCGACCATCCCCGCGTTCGCGATGGCGGCGCTGGTCAAGATCGATCCGGAATTCGGGAAAAAATGAGCGACGCGCAGAAATTGGGCCCCGCCTGCGCGGGGGCGACGGTTAGAGCTAACGAATAAAAAGAGACCACATGCCCGCTACCTCCAGCCGTCTTGTTTCGCTCGACGCCTTCCGCGGCTTCACGATCGCCGCGATGGTGCTGGTGAATAATCCGGGCGACTGGCATCATTTGTACGGGCCGCTGGAACACGCGACGTGGAACGGCTGGACCTTCACCGACTGCATCTTTCCGTTCTTCCTGTTCATCGGCGGCGTGGCGATGGCCTTGTCGCTGGGCCGCCTGGCCGCGGCCGGCGCCGACCGGCCGCGCCTGCTCGCCAAGCTGGCGAAGCGCGCGCTGCTGATCTTCCTGATCGGTTTCCTGCTGAACTTCATGCCGTATTTTCATGTCGACAAAGTGCGTATTCCCGGCGTGCTGCAGCGGATCGCGCTGTGCACGCTGCTGGCCGCGCCCATCGTCGTGTATTGCGGCTGGCGGCTGCAGCTGGCCGCCATCGCCGGCCTGCTCGCGTTGTACAGCGTGCTGATGCTGTATGTGCCCGTGCCGGGCATCGGCGCCGGCGTCCTGGCCCCCGGGCAGGACTTCGGGGCGTGGGTCGACCGCACGCTGTTGGGCAAACATCTGTGGGTGCAATCGAAGACGTGGGACCCGGAAGGCCTCGTCTCGACCTTGCCCGCGCTGTGCAGCCAGCTGTTCGGCGTGCTGGCCGGACGCTGGCTCGCATCCGGCGTGGAGCGCCGCCGGCAGGTCGCGGGACTGGTCGGCGCGGGCATCGCGTGCGTCGCGATCGGCACGATTCTCGATATCATCCTCATGCCGATCAACAAAAGCCTGTGGACGCCGTCGTACTGCCTGTTGATGACGGGCCTGGCCTGTCTCGCGTACGCCGCGTTCTACTGGCTGCTCGACGTCAGCCCGTCCGCGCGCGTACGTACGTTTGCGGCGCGCTGGACACGTCCGTTCGTTATCTACGGCATGAACGCACTGTCCATCTTTGCGTTTTCCGGATTTATCGCGAAAATGCTGGGCTATGTAAAATTCGCGCAGCCGGACGGCAGCCTGCGCACGCTGGGCCAGGCGCTGTATGCGCCGATCGCCGCGTTGCCCATCGGCGCCGTCAATACGTCATTGCTGCACGCCGTGCTGTTCGACGCGTGCATGTTCCTGATCGCGTGGGGCATGTGGCGCAAACGGTGGTTCGTAAAAGTCTAGGAGTTGGTTTGCAACCTGATCAGAAACGACGCGCATTCGCGTTCGCGGGAGTCGCCGGTGCGCTGGCGGTGGGTGGCCTCATGGCGGGCTGCAGTACGACGACGCCCGTGCCGGCGGACGTGCCCGTGGGGGACCAGCCGCCGCCGGCCCCGCGCGAATTCCGCGCCGCGTGGGTCTCGACCGTCGCCAACATCGACTGGCCTAGCAAGCCGAACCTCTCCGCGGAAAAACAGCAGGCCGAAGCCATCGCGATCCTCGACCGCGCCAAGGCGCTGAACCTGAACGCCATCGTGCTGCAGGTGCGCCCGGCCGCGGACGCCATCTACCCGTCGAAGCTGGAACCGTGGTCGGAATACCTGACGGGCGTGCAGGGCCAGCCGCCGCAGCCGTGGTACGACCCGCTGAAATTCTGGGTCACGCAGGCGCACGCGCGCGGGATCGAGCTGCACGCCTGGTTCAATCCCTACCGCGCGCGCCACAACGGCGCTCGTTCTCCGGCCGCCGCGAACCACATCACGCGCACCAATCCGGCGGCCGTCAAGGCCTACGGCAAATACCTGTGGATGGACCCGGGCGAGGACGCCGCCGTCAAGCAGACGCTGGACGTCGTGCTCGACGTCGTGCGCCGCTACGACATCGACGGCGTCCACATCGACGATTATTTTTATCCTTACCCGATCGAAGCGCCGGTGATGACCGGCGCGGAAGGCGCGGCGCTGGAAGGCCGGACCGCGAAGGCCGAGCTGGACTTTCCGGATGAACCCTCGTGGCAGCGCTATGTGGCCGGCGGTGGGAAGCTCGATCGCGCGTCGTGGCGGCGCCAGAACGTCAACCGCCTGATCGAGGCGCTGTACGACGGCATCCACCGCGAAAAGAGCTGGGTGCGCTTCGGCATCAGCCCGTTCGGCCTGGGCCGCCCGGACCGCCGGCCGCCCGGCATCGTCGGCTTCTCGCAGTACGACAAGCTGTACGCGGACGCCGAGACGTGGCTGCAAAACGGCTGGCTCGACTATTTTTCGCCGCAGCTGTACTGGGCCATCCACCAGCCGGGCCAGGCCTACGACGTGCTGCTCGATTACTGGATCGGCCAGAACACGAAGGGCCGCCACGTCTGGCCGGGCCTGTTCACGAGCCGCATCGGCGCGCCCACCAAACAGTATCCGCCGCAGGAAATCGTCGACCAGATCGACCTCACGCGCACGCGCCCGCGCGCGGGCGGCCACGTCCATTTCAGCATGGCCCCGCTGATGGAAAACCGCAAGGGCATCAGCGACCAGCTGCGCACCGCCGCCTATACCGCGCCCGCACTCGTGCCTGCCACGCCGTGGCTCGGCAACGAAGGTCCCGGCGCGCCGTCCGTCGCCGCCGTGCGCAAGGGGCCGTCCGTCTACCTGAAGCTGGCGGCGGGCAAGGCGAACGCGATGTACGCGATCTGGTCGCGCTTCGGCAACCAGTGGCGCTTCGCCGTGGCGCCGGCGTCGCGCGTGGACTGGGCCGTACCGGACGATGCGAAGCTGGGCGTGGCGGACGCCATCGTCGTCAGCGCGGTCGACCGCCTGGGCAACGAGAGCGCCCGCGTCGAAGCCTGGCGCAAGGCGTGAGGGGAGCCTCGTAAACCTACTGCGCGTTGCAGATTTGCCCTGCGATGCTCGCTGTACCGTAAGTACAGCTGCGCTTCTCGGCCAGCGTGGCCCGGCCAAATCTGCGGCCGCTCGCTACGGTTTCCGAGGCCCCGGTGCGCTAACAATATTCATGATGGAATTACCGGAGTGAGCGCCATAACATTTAGGTATGCAGTTACTTTCAGCATTCATTCGCATCAGGCCGGCCTGACGGCGTACACTGGCGGATGATCATGATCGATTCGCAACCCGAACCTACACTGCCGAGTCCGGCATCCGGCCTCGGACTCGGCATCGACGCCGGCGGCACCGAGACACGCTGGGCGCTCGCCGCGCCCGGCGGCGCCATCGTCGCCGAAGGCCGCGTCGCCGGCCTGTCCGCCCTGCAGATGGGCACGCCGCAAGGACGCGACGCCGTCCGCGCCACGTTCGCGCAACTGGCGGCCGACGCGCTCGTGCATGGCGTGCCGAGCCGCGTCGAGGCCGGCCTGACGGGCTTCGGCGGCGACAGCGAACTGCTGCAGCGCTGGCTCGCCGAAGAACTGCACCTCGATCCGCAAGCCATCCACTTTTGCAGCGACATGGAGATCGCCTACCGCGCCAGCTTCGCACCGGGCGAAGGCTATCTCGTGTACGCGGGCACCGGCTCCATGGGCGCGTTCGTCGATGCGGACGGCCAGTTTCATCGCGCGGGCGGACGCGGCGTCGTGCTGGACGATGGCGGCGGCGGCTTCTGGATCGCCAAGGAGGCGTTGCGCCACATCTGGCGCCAGGAAGACGAGCGGCCCGGCCGCTGGACTCAATCGCCGCTGGCGCAGGCCGTGTTCGACTACGTCGGCGGCGCCGACTGGGCCTGTTCGCGCCAGTTCATCTATGGCCAGGAACGGGGCGCCGTCGGCAAGCTCGCGCTCGCGGTGGCCGCGTGCGCCGGGCGCGATCCGGTTGCCGCCGAGATCCTGCGCGCGGCCGGCCGCGAACTCGCGCGCCTGGCGCTGGCGCTGACGGGGCGCTTCGGGCCGCGTCCCGTGGCCGTGTCCGGACGCGCGGCCGAGCTGCATCCGCTCATCGTCGACACGATGCGGGCAAGCCTGCCCGGCATCGCCCTGACGCAGGCGCCCGGCCACGCCCATCACGCGGCGGCGCGCATGGCGCTCGCATCCGACCCACTCAATCCAATGACACCGCCATGAAGATTCTCGTCGCAACCCTGCTCCTCGCCCTGCTGGCCGGCTGCGCCACGCCGCCCCCGGCCGGACCGCAATACGACCACACGTACACGGCGCGGGGCCAGAGCAGCCGCGCGCGCTTCCTGGTGCTGCACTACACCGTCAGCAACCGCGCGGATTCGATCAAGATCCTGACCCAGCAGGAAGTCAGCGCGCACTACCTCGTCACGGACGACCCCGTCCCCATTATCTACAACCTCGTCGACGAGAAGAACGCGGCCTGGCATGCCGGCAATTCGAGCTGGAAGAATTTCACGCAATTGAACAACAGCTCGATCGGCATCGAGATCGTCAACCCGGGCTGGAAGGACACGCCCAATGGCCGCGTCTACGCGCCGTTCCCGCAGTCGCAGATCGACGCGCTGATCCCGCTCGTGCGCGACATCGTCACGCGCCACCACATCGCGCCGGAAAACGTGCTGGGCCATTCCGACATCGCGCCGCTGCGCAAGCAGGACCCGGGCCCGATGTTCCCGTGGCGCCAGCTGGCAGCCGCCGGCCTCGTCGCGTGGCCGGATGCGAATCGCGTCGCCATGCTCGTGCCGATCTTCCAGGTCCAGCTGCCGGACATCGCGTGGTACCAGAAGAAGCTGGCGGCGTGGGGCTATGGCCTGGTCCAGTCCGGCAACCTGGATGAGCAGACGCGCACCGTGCTGTCCGCGTTCCAGATGAAATATCGGCCGGCGAACATCGACGGCGTGCCGGACGTCGAGACGGCCGCCCTGCTCGAAGCGCTGACGAACCCGACCGGCCCGCTGCCGCAGCCGCTGCCGGCGCCCGTGACGACGTCGCCCGTCATCATTCCCGGCGTGACGCCGATGCCGATGCCGCCGGTGCCGGCGCAGCCACCAGTGCCGCCGAGCGAGCCCCTGCCGCCGACCGAGCCCGTACCGCCCGCGTCGCCCGTGCTGCCCGTGCCGCCGGAGGCCCCGGTTCCACCGGTCCCGCCCGCTTCGGATGTCGTTCCCGCAACACCGCCGCTGCCTGTCCAGCAGTGATGCTACGCCGCGGCGCCGGTTTTCCGATATCCTTGATGGCTCCGCGCCCATGAGGCGCGGAAGTCATTTACACGCCGGGAATTGAAGATGCGTCTGCGCCATATCGAAGTGTTCCACGCCATCATGCAGGTCGGCACCATCAGCGGCGCCGCCCAGGTCCTGCACATCTCGCAGCCGGCCGTGACGAAAGTCCTGCAGCATGCCGAGCTCCAGCTGGGCATGCCGTTGTTCGAGCGCGTGCGCGGCAAGCTGTATCCGAAGCCGGAAGCGCACCGCCTGTTCGCGGAGACGGAAAAACTGAACCGCGACCTGCAGGGCATCCGCCGCCTCGCCGCCAGCCTCAAGAATCGCGCCGAAGAAACCGTGCGGCTGGTCTCCACGCCCACCATCGCCGTCTCCGTCCTGCCCGCCGCACTGACCATGTGGCGGCGCGACTTCGCCCAGACGCGCTGCGAGCTCGCCACCTTCCACACGAGCGAGATCGTGAACGCGCTGCGCCTCGGCGAGGCCGATCTCGCCTTGTCGCTGCAGGACCCGCGCCATCCCGGCATCGAAGCGGAGGCGATCGCCCAGGGCGCGCTGACCGTGATGGCGCCGGCCGGCACGTGGTCCGAGCAGGCGTGCCGGCAACCGATCACGCCGGCCGGCCTCAGCGGAGAATTGATCGGCCTGGCCGACCGCGACCCGCTCGGCGAAATGGTCGTGGCCGCGTGCGAAGCGCAGGACGTGCATCCGGTCTTCCACACCGTCGTGCAGACGTACCAGATCGCCAGGTCGCTGGTCGAGGCGGGCGCCGGCACGGCCGTGCTCGACCCGTTCACGGCCGCGTCCGCCGCGCCGGGCAAGGTGCAGTGCCGCCCGTGGGCGCCGGCGATCCCCGTCCAGCTGTACCTGCTGACGGCCAGCCACGCGCCGCTGTCGCACGGGGCGCGCGAACTGGCCAATTGCATCGGCGCCACTGCGCGCAGTCTTTTAGACAAGGGATGTTCATGAATACCATCGCCAGCGAGGACATCGCCGGCCACCCCGAGTTCCGTCACCTCTCCACGATCGCCGGCATCGCCGTCGACCTGCGCTACGCGACTCCGGCCAATTTTATTGGCCGCGACCTGTATTCCCCGTACGACTGCGCCTGGCTGCACCGCGACGCGGCTGGCGCGCTGGAGCGCGTCGTCGCCTGGCTGCACGAACGACGTCCCGGCTGCACGCCGCTCGTGCTGGATGCCTTGCGCCCGCAGCGCGTGCAGCAGCAACTGTGGGACGCGCTGGCCGGCACCGGTCTGCAGATGTACCTCGCGAATCCAGAGCGCGGTTCGATCCACTCGTTCGGGATGGCGCTGGACATCACGATCCTGGACGAACAGGGCCGCGAACTCGACATGGGCACGGGCTTCGACGACATGACGGCGTTGTCGCATCCCGCGCTGGAAGAGCGTTTCGTCGCGAGCGGCGAACTCACGGCCGTCCAGATCGCCAACCGCCAACTGCTGCGCGGCGCCATGTTCCAGGCCGGCTTCGTCGGCATCAACACCGAGTGGTGGCACTTCGATTGCGGCGACCGCAACGTCGTGCGCGCGACTTTCCGCCGCGTGCTCTGAGCCCGTCGCACGGCGCTGTCGCGCCACGCTGACGGCCCCCGTGCACGCTTGAGCAAGCTCATTCTCCAGTATTCGCCGGCCGGGACAATCGGTCCACTGAACCCCGCCCAAGCGAAGGAGATAGGAGATGAAGAGCTCGTTGCTGTCCTGTTTTGCACTACTGCTGATGACCGTGCTGGCCGGCTGCAGCACCGATAGCGGCAGCCGGTTCGCGTCGCGCGACACCACGGTCGAGTACTACCGCGTATTCGACATCAAGACCGACGCCCCGGCCCCGGCCGTGGCCCGCGCCGCCACCGACGGCATCGGCCGCAACGTGAAGGAGGCCGCCATCGCGACGCCGGCCGTCGAGGTGACCGACCTGCCCGGCCACTTCCGGATGGCCGATCCCGCGAGCGCCGCGCCGGGCACCGCCGTCGACAAGAGCCCCAGCTGCGAAGGCGCCGCCTGGACCGCCAAGGCCGCCCCGCACGTGCGCGGCGGCGACAACATGAACATGGTCGCCTGCCTGTTCCCGTACAAGAACGGCTACCACCTCGACATGTACGCCGTCTTCACGAAACCGGACGGCGGCTGGCTGTCCTGGCCGCGCCGGGTGGGCGGGATGATGTTCGGCACGCCGGAAAAATTTACGGAAAACACGATGCTGGACATCGTGCGCGCGATCCGCACGACGACCCGGGCGCAGGTGTCGCTCGTGGAAGCGAAGCCGAACCTGCCGGGCACGCCGTGGATGGAAGGGGGCGAGGTACCGCTTGCCGCGCGGCCGTAGGGTGGACAGCTACATACGCTGCGGTGGACCTGTCGTGACGTCAGCGCCGTCCACGCGGCGATACGCGACGGCGGTGTCGTTACGGTGTGGCGGACACCGCCGACGGCGTACCATCCAGGCGCGCCACCCAATCGACGAGCGCATCGAGCACGGCCCGCCCACGCCCGTTGCTGACCCGGTCACTGTTGACGTAGGCGACGAGCACGCATTGCCTGCCATCCGCATCCTGCACATAGCCGGCCAGCGCCACGACGTTGGACAGCGTGCCCGTCTTGAGGCGGGCGTGGCTGGCGGCCGGGCTGTCATGCAGGCGGCGGCGCATCGTGCCGTCCACGCCCGCGATCGGGATGCTGGCCAGGAATTCCGGCGCCCAGTTGCTGCGCAGGCCGGCTTGCAGGAGGGCCGCCATCTGGATGGGCGTGACGCGCTCGGTGCGCGACAGGCCCGCGCCGTTTTCCAGCACGAGGCCCGTGTCGTCGATGCCGTGCGCACGCATCCAGGCGCGGACCGTCGCCTCGCTGCGCGCGAGCGTCGGCACCGTCGCGGCGTCGCCCGGTTGCGGACGGCTGCCCAGCACGGGGTCCGGCTCGAGCGCGCCCAGGCTCAGGAAGAGCAGGCGCGCCAGCGTGTTGTCGGAAGGTTTATTGGTGTCGCGGATGATCTCCGGCAGCGCGCGCGAGACGTGCTCGGCCAGCAGGCGCGCATCGGGCGGCGTGGCGCCTTCGACGGCCGTGCCGGCGAGGGTGCCGCCCAGCGTCTTCCAGACGCGGCGCACGAGGCGGGCGACGTATTCCTGGCGGTCGATCACGTTGATCGACTCGCTGGCCACGCAGTTTTTCGGAAAGGTCCCGTGCAGCACGACCTTGATGCCGCCGCCCGCGCGCGGCACCGCTTCCGGCGTCTGCCAGCCGTCTTCCCAGGCCTGGCAGGCACCGTCGACGAGCTTCAGGTCCGATTCGACGGTCACGCCGTCGAGTTCGGGTTGCATCGCCACGCGCACGCGCGTCGCGGCCCGGCCGTCGGTGCGCGGCGTCGAGCGCAGGTCCAGTTGCAGCATGTTGCGGTTGACGAAGACGGCGTCCGGCGCGACGTTGTAATACGCTTCCGGCGATTCGTCGAACGGCGGCACGCCGAGGTCGAGGCGGGCCGGATTGAACAGCTGGCGGTCGATGACGAGGTTGCCGGCGATGGTGCGGATGCCCTGGTAGCGCAGGCTGCGCAGCATGGTCGTCAACGCGTCGGTGGTGAGGTCGGCATCGGCGCCGCCGCGCAGCACGAGGTCGCCTTTCAGCACGCCGCCCTTGAGTTCGCCCGTCGTGCGCATCTCCGTGCGGCCGCGGAACGCGGGGCCCAGCTGCTCGAGGCTGACCAGCGTCGTGACGAGTTTGATGGTCGACGCCGGCTGCATGGGACGGTCGGCCAGGTGGGCCAGCACCGTCTTGTCGCCGCGCAGGACGAGCACGCTCACGGCGTCTTCGGGAATCGCGGCCGTGCGCAGCGCGTCCATGACGGGCAGCGGCAACGGTGTCGTCATCGACGACGGCGGCGACGGTGACGGCGATGGCTGCGACTGGGCCGCGGCCGGATTGCCGATGGCCAGCAGCGCGGCGGAAAGGAGAGAAAGCGCGTGACGACGAAGCATGCCTGTCCTTGAAATAAACGTTAGCCGAAGAACACGTAGGCCACCGCGATCGCCGCGACGATGCCGGCCACGTCGGCGATCAGCCCGCAGGAAATCGCATAGCGGGTCTTGCGCACGCCGACCGAGCCGAAGTACAGCGCGACGATGTAGAACGTGGTGTCGGCCGAGCCCTGGAAGATGCAGGCCAGCCGGCCGACGAACGAATCCACGCCATAGGTCTTCATGGCGTCGATCATCAGCGCGCGCGATCCGCTGCCGGACAGCGGCTTCATCAGCGCGGTGGGCAGGGCGGGCGTGAACGCGGTGTCGAGGCCGGCCAGCCGGATGAGCCATTCGAGGCCCTGCACGATGTAGCCGAGCACGCCGGAATTGCGGATCACGGAAATGGCGACGAGCATGCCGACGAGGTAGGGGATGATCGTGAGGGAGGTCTGGATGCCGCCCTTGGCGCCTTCGATGAAGGCCTCGTACACATTGACGCCCTTGCGCAGGGCGGCGACGATGAACACGACGATGATGCAAAACAGGATCAGGTTGCTCGCGACCTTGGACACCGTTTCGATTTCCGGTTTCGTAAGGTAGTGCGTGAAGTACCAGATCAGCGCGGCGATCGCGGCCGTCATGCCGCCCAGCCAGCCCAGCACGACGCCGTGCAGCAGGTTGATGCGCTGGCGGATGGACACGGCGATGATGCCGGCGACCGTGGCCACATAGGTCGCGATCATGCACGGAATAAAAATATCGGACGGGTCCTTTGCGCCGAGGATGGCGCGCTGGGCCATGATCGCGAGCGGGATCAACGTCAGGCCCGACGTGTGCAGCACGAGGAACATGATCTGGGCGTTGCTGGCCGTGTCCTTGTTCGGATTCAGCGTCTGCAGGCTCTCCATCGCCTTCAGGCCGAATGGCGTCGCGGCATTGTCCAGGCCCAGCAGATTGGCGGAAAAGTTCATCACCATGTGGCCGGTGGCGGGGTGGTCCTTGGGCACGTCCGGGAAGATGCGCGAAAAAAACGGGGAAATGAGCTTCGCCAGCCAGCCGACGACGCCGGCCTTTTCGCCGATGTTCATGATGCCCAGCCACAAGGTCATCACGCCCGCCAGCGGCAGGGCGATGTCCATCACGCCCATCTTGGCGGCGTCGAAGGTGCCGTCGATGATGCGCTTGAAAATCTCGGTATCCCCGAGAAAGATCCATTGGGCCAAGGCCGCAACGAAGCCGACGAGGAAGAAGCCGGTCCAGATGTAATTTAAAGCCATGATGTCGTTGGTTCAGGCCGGCCGGGTCCGGCCTCGGGCCTGAGCTCGATTGTGCAGCGGAGAGTATAGGCGCAGAGCAAGCTGCGCTGATGAAAGAATGCCGTGCGGCTATGTAAAAAAGTTATGTATGGAGGCGCCGGCCGCTCTGCCGCCGGCGCCTCCGCATGTGGCACGGCCGCCCGCGCGTATTGCCTGCGTCTAACGCCTGAGCCTATGATACGCAACGCTTCCAGGACCCCCGCCATGCCGACACGCCGTTCCCTCCTTGCTTCCCTGCTGCTCGCCGCTCTCGTCCCGTTCGCCGTCGCCGCCGCCCAGGGCGCTGCCACGGAACCCAAGGTCCTGCACATGTTCCTGTCGACGAGCGAGACCGGCCTCGACCCGGCCGTCGCCTCTGACATCGCGACCTTGTCCCTGCTGGAAAACCTGTTCGATCCGCTGTTGCGCTACGACTATCTCGCGCGGCCCGTGAAACTGCAGGGCGATGGCGCGCAGGCTCTGCCGGAGGTATCCGCCGACGGCCTCACGTACACGTTCCACATCCGCCGCGGCATGCATTTCACGCCCGATCCGGCGTTCAAGGGACCACCGCGCGAGGTGACGGCGGCAGACTACGTCTACAGCATCAAGCGCCTGTACGACCCGAGCCTGAAGTCGCCGTGGTCGTTCATGTTCGAAGACAAACTGCTGGGCGACGCGGCGCTGAAAACCGCATTCAGCTACGCGACCGACATCCCCGGCCTGCAAGCCATCGATCAATACACGCTGCGCATCCGCCTCGCCGCGCCGGACAACAATTTCCTGTTTTATCTCGCCACGCCGGCCACGGGCGTCGTCGCGCGCGAGGTGATCGAGGCGTATCCGGGCCAGGCCGGCAACCACCCCGTCGGCACGGGGCCGTTCATGCTGGGGGACTGGAAGCGCAGCGACCGCATCGTCCTCGTCGCCAATCCGGCCTCGACGTCCGTGTTCCACTCCAGCGTGACGGCGGACACGGCTACCGATCCGGCCGACCGCGCCATCGCCCGCGCGCTCGAGGGACAGAAGCTGCCGCGCGTGGACCGCGTCGAGGTCAAGATCGCGGAAGAATTCCAGGGCCGCATGCTGGGCTTCCTGAACGGCGAATACGATTACCTGGAGCAGGTGCCGGAGTCGATGACGGATATGGTCATTACGCACGGCAAGCTGAGACCGGACCTCGCCGCGCGCGGCATGCAGTTGTATCGCTTCCCCGTGCTGCAGACCTATTACATGTGGATGAACATGGACGATCCGGTGCTGGGCGGCTATTCGAAACAGAAGGTGGCGCTGCGTCGGGCCATCTCGCTCAGCTACAACAGCGCCGAGGACATCGCCCTGCTGAAACAGGGATTCGCGATCAAGGCCGAGTCGCCGCTGCCGCCGGGCGTGCTCGGCTACGACCCGAATTACCGCAGCCCCGTTCCCTACGACCCGGCCCTCGCGAATGCGTTATTGGACCGCTTCGGCTACGGCAAGCGCGACCCGGATGGGTTTCGCCGCATGCCGATGCTGGGCGGTGGCACGGTACCGTTGACCTTGCAGATGAGCAGCGAAGCGACCGTCGGCGGCCGCCTGCGCGACGAGTTGTGGCGCAAATGCCTGAACGCCGTCGGCCTGCGCGTCGTGTTCAAGTCCGATAAAAAGACGGAAATCATCAAGGCGTCGCGCCTCGGCAAGGTGCAAATGTTCGAGAGCAACTGGATCGCCGACTTCCCCGACGGCGACAATTTTTATCAGCTGCTGTACGGCCCGAACGCGGGCCGCGCCAACTATGCGCGCTTCAACCTCCCGGCCTATAACGAGCGTTACGAGCAGGCGCACAAACTCAAGGATGGTCCCGAGCGACAGAAGCTGTATGTCGAGATGAACCAGCTGATCCACGCCTACAACCCGTGGGTGCCGTTGACGCATGTGTTGTCGGCCGATATCCGCCAACCGTGGCTCAAAAACTACAAACGCCACCCCGTCGAATTCACGCAATGGCGCTATCTGGACGTCGATGTTGCGGAAAGAGCACGTGCCGCAAGAGGGAAGTGATAGTTTTTGCTAGATTAACTTAGTGAAACATTCCCTGTAGTTATACTCAACTCCGGAATTTTCATTGGCTGGGCGCGCGCCAGTGCGCTTACCTTTGAAGACGACATAACGTAATGCAAAGACATTACGCATCGACATAGCGCACCAAGGAGAGGCACGTGAGATTAAAAAAGTTAGCGTACATGATCGCCCTGATCGGCGCCGCCGCACCGGCTGTCGCGCAGCAGGTGCAGTCCGATAAACCGATCGCACGTGTCGAAATCACGGGCTCCAGCATCAAGCGCATCGCCACCGAAGGCGCGTTGCCGGTGCAGACGATCACGCTGGACCAGCTGGACAAGCAGGGCGTCACGAACGCCGAACAGCTGATGCGCCTGATCTCGGCGAACGGCACGGGCGCCGACAATATGACTTCAGGTAATAACGTGTTCGGTGCGGATGCCGACCGCGTCAGCGGCGGCGGGTCGTTCGCGTCGCTGCGCGGCCTCGGTCCGTCGGGCACGCTGGTGCTGATCAACGGCCGCCGTATTTCCGGCTACGGCCTGTCCGGCAAGGCGGTCGACCTGAACACGGTCCCGCTGGCGGCCGTCGCGCGCGTCGAGATCCTCAAGGATGGCGCGTCCGCGATCTACGGCACCGACGCCGTCGGCGGCGTGATCAACTTTATCCTGAAAACCGACTTCGAAGGCGTGCAGGCGAATGCCAGCGGCAACTGGACCCAGCACGGCGGCGGCGCCACGCGCCGCCTGCAGATCGTGGCCGGCCACGGCAACCTGGACACCGACCGCTTCAACATCATGGCCGCCATCGGCTACGACCGCGACAACGAACTCGATTCGCACCAGCGTTCCTTCGCCAACGGCTTCCAGCCGGCGCGCGGCCTGTCGCCGGACACCACCGGCACCCCGGTCGCCAACCAGCTTGCGGGCGCCGGCACGGCGCTGGGCGCGAACTACCAGTTGCCGGGCGATCCGAACAAATACCTGCAGGCGGGCTTGCTGAGCCTGCAAGGCAAGTGCGACAGCGTGCCGGGCATGATGCAGTACGCGACGGCGCTGTGGAAAGACGTGACGTCGCCGCTGCGCTCGACGCATTCCTGCGCCTACGACTACGGCGGCGACTACGTGATGCAATTGCCGACGGAGCGCACCAACGGCGTCGCCCGCGCCACGTTCCAGATCGACCCGAACCACCGCGTGTTCGCCGAAGCCGTCGGCGCGCACACGACGTCGCTGGCGATCCTGACGCCGACGCAGATCTCCACCTCGCTCGCGAACGGCAACGCGTATCCGGCCGGCGGCCCGTACTACCAGGACCTGTCGCCGTACATCGCTTCGTTCGACAAGACGAAACCGATCATCTACAAATGGCGCGCGTGGCCGCTGGGTAACCGCACCCAGAACTACACGACGGATACGGTGCGCCTGATGACGGGCGCCGAGGGCACCTTCGCCGGCAAGTGGGATTACAAGATCGACCTGTCGCACAGCGAGAGCCACACCAAGACCGACCTCGTCGACGGCTACGCCTACACGAGCGCCCTGTACCAGGTGCTGGGCAGCGGCGTCGTGAACCCGTTCGCCGCGCCGTCGCAAGGCCAGAGCGCGGCCGCGATGCAGGCGCTGGAAGCGACCAAGTTCTACGGCCGCCTGCAGCACGGCAAGACGACGCTGACGCAGTTCAACGCGTCGGTCTCGGGCGAGATCTGGCAGCTGCCGGCCGGCCCGCTGCAGGGCGCGATCGGCACCGACCTGCGGCGCGAGGGCTACGGCTTCGCGCAGGACGTCGACGCCACCAAGATCCTGCTGGCGCCGGGCAATGCGAACCAGGACACGGTCAACCGCAACATCAAGGCGATCTACACCGAGCTCGTGGTCCCGGTCATGAAGAACCTGGAACTGCAGCTGGCGCTGCGCCGCGACGATTACAGCCTGATCGGCGCCACGACGAACCCGAAGATCGCGTTCAGCTACCGCCCGACGAACTGGTTGATGCTGCGCGGCTCCGCGAATAAGGGCTTCCTGGCGCCGAGCTTCGCCCAGCTGTATTCGGGCCGCCTGAGCCAGGAATTGCCGAACGGCGTGAACGACCCCGTCGGCTGCGCGACCCACCCGGGCGATCCGCGCTTCTGCGCGATCGAGCGCCTGTCGTATTTCAGCGGCGGCAATCCGGGCCTGCGTCCGGAGACCTCGAAGCAGGGCACGCTGGGCTTCATCGTCGAGCCGAGCAAGAACTTCTCGGCGTCGGTCGACTACTGGGCGATCAACATCAAGGACCGCATCCTGAACCGTACGCCGCAAGTCGTGCTGGCCAACGAGGCGTCGCTGCCCCAGTACATCCACCGCAACGCCGACGGCACCATCGCCTACGTCGACGCCGGCTGGATCAACGCGTCCGGCCTCAAGACGCGCGGCGCCGACGTCGGCCTGCGCGGCCGCGGCGACCTGCCGGACGGCTGGCGCTGGAACGCCACGCTGGACGGCACCTGGACCCAGAGCTATCAATTCGCCGAGTTCGAGGGCCAGCCGTACGTCGAATACGTGGGCAATTTTTATACGCGCGACCTGTACCTGCGCTGGAAGCACAACGCCACGTTCAGCGTGAACAAGGGCCCGTGGGGCTTCCTGTTGAGTAACCTGTACCGCGACGGCTACGCGGACGAGCTGCCGAACGGCGGCAAGGGCACGCCGCCGGCCGGCTTCAACCCCCACGTGGCCAGCTACACGACGTGGGGCCTGTCGACGACGTACACCGGCATCAAGAACACGACGGTCACCGTCGGCATCCAGAACCTGTTCGACCGCGAGCCGCCGTTCACGGCGCACAACGTGGACGAAGTCGTGGGCGCCGGCTGGGATCCGCGCGTGGCCGATCCGCGCGGCCGCTCGCTGAGCTTCGACGTCAAGTACCGCTTCTTCTAACCGTCATCCGGATTGCCAGTATCCTTGGCGTACCGGCGGCCCGCGTCCATGGAAGCCACAAGCTTCCGCGGCGCGGGCCGTTTAACTTTGAACCACATCCCATGAACGGCAGGCGCAGATTCAACGCGACGATGGCGGCGGCGCTGTTGTTACCCTTCGCGTCCGCGCGGTCCGCATCCACCATGACACCACTGATCAAACCTCCTCGCCTCGCCCGCGGCGACGTCGTCGGCCTCGTCGCGCCGGGCGGCTACACGAGCGACGCCGCCATCGAGAAGGCGGTGCGGCACATCGAGTCGCTGGGCTTTCGCGCCAGGCCGGGCACCTATTTGCGCGACGTCTGGGGCAATTACGGCGGCACGGTCGCCGCGCGCATCGCCGACCTGCACGCGATGTTCCGCGATCCTGAAGTGAAAGCCATTTGGGCGATCCGCGGCGGCTCCGGCTGCATTTCCCTGCTGCGCCATCTGGACTACCGCCTGATCCGCATGCATCCGAAAATCCTGCTGGGCTATTCGGACATCACGGCGCTGCATCTCGCCATTCACCGCCACGCGGGCCTCGTGACCTTCCACGGCCCGGTCGCATCGAGCACGCCGTCCGATTATGCGACCGAGCACCTGCTGGCCGTGCTGACGGCGCCGCGGGCGTCGTACACGATCCCGATGTCGGCGGATAACGACCGGCGCGCGCTGGACGCGCCGTGGTACGCCACGCGCACCGTGCACGAGGGCGTCGCCGAGGGGCCGCTCATCGGCGGCAACCTGTCGCTCGTAAGTGCGCTGGCCGGCACACCGTATGCGGCCGATTTCACGGGCAGCCTGCTGTTCCTCGAGGAAGTGAACGAGGAACCGTACCGCATCGACCGCTGGATGACGCAGCTCGATCTGGCGGTCGGTTTCGACAAGGCGGCCGGTGTCATGGTCGGCATCTGCGAGAACTGCGGACCGCAGGGCGACGGGCCGTCGCTGACCCTGGACGAGACCCTCGACGTGCATTTGCAGCCGTTGCGGGTGCCGGCGGTGACCGGGTATTCGTTCGGGCATATCCGCAACCAGTTCACGATTCCGGTCGGCGTGCGGGGCAGGCTGGACACGGAATCGCGGACGGTAACCTTGCTGGAGCCCGGCGTCAGTTGAAATACCGTCGCCCCCGCGCAGGCGGGGGCCCAATGTTGCATGCGTGACCGCACTGCCGGCAACTTGGGTTCCCGCCTGCGCGGGAACGACGGTGACGGTAACGGTCTCGGTGACGGTATCGGTGACGGTGACGGTGACGTTGCCGGAAGCAGCCGTCAGCTGAGAGACCGTCGCCCCCGCGTAGGCGGGGGCCCAATATTGCATGCGTGACCGCACTGCCGGCAACTTGGGTTCCCGCCTGCGCGGAACGACCGTCCAGGGGCGCGGTCGTGTTTTACCAGTGCCACGCCTCCTGCAATTTCTCCTTCAGATACCCCACGAACAAGCGCACCCGCGGCGCGAGATTCCGCTGATGCGGATACACCGCGTGCAGCGGCGCCGCCGCCATCGCGTGGTTCGGCAGCACGCGCAGCAGGCGGCCCGCCGCGAGGTCGTCGCCCACGTCCCAGATCGATTTCAATGCGATGCCGCTGCCGGCCAGCGCCAGTTGCTGCGCGGCGCCGCCGTCGTTCGTGAGGAACGCGGCGTCCACGCGCACGGGCGCGGTGTCGCCGCCGTCGAATTTCCAGTCGGTGCGGCGCTGGTCGCCGATCACGATGAGGCGGTGGCCTGCCAGTTCGGCCGGGGTGCGCGGTTCGCCGTGGCGCTCCAGGTAGGCGGGCGACGCGCACAGCACGCGGTAGTTCGGCGCCAGTTCGCGCGCGACGAGAGATGAGTCGGCCAGCGCGCCGTAGCGGATCGCGAGGTCGTGGCCGCTGTCCAGCAGGTCGACGACGGCGTCGCCCAGTTCCAGCTGGATCGTCACTTGCGGATGCAGGTCGTGGAACGCGGCCGCGATGGGCGCCAGCCAGCGCCGCCCGAACTCGCCCGGCGCGGTGATGCGCAACAGGCCGTGCACGCCGTCGCGGCGCTGCGCGAGCAGGGCTTCGGCCTGTTCGACTTCATCGAGGATGCGCAGCACGCGCGCGTGGAACAGCCGGCCTTCATCCGTGAGCGTCTGGCGCCGCGTCGTGCGCTGCAGGAGGCGCGTGCCCAGGCTCGCTTCCAGCAGGGATAAACGCTTGCTGACGACGGACACGGGCACGTCGAGCTCGCGCGCGGCGGCCGACAGGCTGCCGGCGGAGACGATCCGCGCGAACGCGACGAGGGCAGGGAAGTTGTTGGCGAGCGTGTTCATCTTGCGCTTTTTGGAAACAATGATTTCGTATTCTGCCGCTATTTTTCGCCAGGCGTGAAATCTATGATGGCTCCATCGATCAACGCACGATGGAGCGATCATGAAAACAACCCACATCCTTGCCTGCGCAACCCTGTTGCCGGCGCTGTCGGCGCTGCCGGCCTTCGCGGACGACGGCCTCGTACGACCCGATGAACTCATCGCCGACGCGTCGCTGGCGCCGGCGCAACGGGACGCCGAACTGCTGGCGGCGCGCCGTTACGCGACGTTCTGGCACACTGGCGATGAACGCTATGCCCGCGCCGCGCTGGCCCCCGGGTTCACGGACCGCACCCTGCCGCCCGGCCGCGCGCAAGGCGTGCCGGGGCCGCTCGCGGCATCGCGATTCGTGCGCACGGCGATCCCCGACCTGCAGGCGGACCTGCAACAGATGATCGTCGCCGGCGACCGCGTCACGATGCACTACCGCTTCCACGGCCATTTCACGGGACGGTGGGCGGCTACGCAGGGCCGGGGGCAGGCGGTGGATTTCATCGCCACCGACATTTATCGGATCGCGGACGGCAAGATCGCCGACAACTGGCATATCGAAGACAACCTCACGCTGATGCAACAACTGGGCCTCGTCGCCCGCTGAAAGGAATCACCATGCACATCGATTTGACCGGCAAGACCGCCCTCGTCTCGGCATCGACGGCCGGCATCGGCCTGGCGACGGCCATCGGCCTGGCCCGCGCCGGCGCCACCGTCATCCTGAATGGCCGCGGCAGCGACACCATCGACAGCGCCCGCGCGGCCGTGCTGGCCCAGGTGCCGCATGCACAGCTGCGCGGCGTCGCCGCCGATCTCGCCACTGCCGACGGCGCGGCCGCGTTGATCGCCGCCGAGCCGCATGTCGACATCCTCGTCAACAACGCGGGCACGTACGGGCCGCAGGATTTCTTCGAGATCGACGACGCCACCTGGGAGCATTTTTTTCAACTGAACGTGATGTCGGGCGTGCGCCTGACGCGCCATTATCTGAAAGGGATGCTGGCGCGCGACTGGGGACGGGTCGTGTTCGTGTCGTCGGAATCGGGGCTGAACATCCCGGCCGACATGATCCACTACGGCATGACGAAGACGGCCGAGCTGGCGATTTCGCGCGGACTGGCGAAACTGGCGGCCGGCAGCGGCGTCACCGTCAACGCGGTGCTGCCGGGGCCGACGCTGTCGGAAGGCGTGCGCGCCATGCTGCAAGGCGCGGCCCAGGAGGCGAATACCTCGGTCGAGCAGGCCGCGACGGCGTTCGTGCGCGCGCAGCGTCCCAGCTCGATCCTGCGGCGCGCTGCGAGCACGGAGGAAGTCGCGAACATGATCGTCTACGTGTGCTCGCCGCAGGCGTCGGCCACGACGGGCGCGGCGCTGCGGGTGGATGGCGGCGTCGTGGACACCATCGCGTGAGCCCTCATGCCACGACGTCGTCGATCTGCGTCGTCACTTCCTCGAACGCGGCGCTGACGCGGTCCGGGCCCATGCTCACGCCCTCGGCGTAGATGAACTCGACGTCCGTCATGCCCAGGAGGCCCAGCACGCCCTTCAGGTACGGCACCTGCGAGTCGAGCGGGGTGTCGCGGAAGACGCCGCCGCGGGCCAGGCCCACATAGACTTTCTTGCCGGTGACGAGGCCTTCCGGACCGTTGGCCGTGTAGCGGAAGGTGTGGCCGGCGCGGGCGACGGCGTCGATCCACGACTTGATCTGCACCGACACGCTGAAGTTATACATCGGCACGCCCAGCACGATGACGTCTGCGCGTTTCAGTTGCGCGATCAGGGCGTCGTCCAGCGCGACGCGCGCGCTTTGCTCCGGCGTGCGCTGGTCGGCCGGCGTGAACAGGGCGGACAGCGCGGCTTCGTCCAGCACCGGATGCGGGTCGCGCGCCAGGTCGCGCAGCTCGACCGTCGCTTCCGGATGGCGCGCTGTCAGGCGCGCCGTGATGGCGTCGGCGACGCGGGTGGAATTCGAACCGCTGGCACGGGCGCTACCGTTGATCTGCAGGATGTTCATCGTTGTTCTCCAGAAGGATGGGGTCGATGGAGAACATTGTATTGGTTGTTTCTGGCGGGATTAAGCCGGTTTTTCGGATATCATTGTTCCGCTGATGGGATGAATATCATCGATCGCTTGACTCGTGTGCATACGCACCTATGATGGGCCCATGACCGCATCCGAACGACTCCTGGCCTGCAACTGCTTCGCTTCGCGCAAGGCGGCGCGCCTGATCACGAAGATGTACGAAGACCATCTGGCAGGCGTGGGCCTGACGAGCACGCAGTTCTCGATCCTGGTCTACGTCGAGGAGGTCGAGGCGGCGTCGATGAAAGACCTCGCCGTCACGCTGGCGATGGAGCGCACGAGCGTGATCCGCGCCCTGCAGCCGCTGGCGCGCGACGGCCTCGTGGCCATCGGCCCGCATGAGGAAGACGCGCGCCGCAACGTCGTGCGCCTCGCCGACGCGGGGCGCGCCAGGCTGGCGCGGGCCGTGCCGGTGTGGCAGGCGGCGCAGGCCGAGTTCGAGCGCCGCTTCGGCACCGCGCTGGCCGGGCAACTGCGCGGGGTGGGGTGAGCGATTCAGCGCGCCTCGAACACGAGGCACGTCGTGGTCGCATGCGCATACAACCGTCCCTGCGCGTCGACGATCTTCCCTTCCGCCGTGGCGAGCTGGCGCCCGCAATGGAGCACCGTCCCGATCGCGCGCAGCGGCCCGCCGTCCAGTCGCGCGCCGCGCACGAGGTTCACGCTCAGCTCCGCCGTCGTGTAGGCGTAGCCCGGCTCCAGCGCGGTCTGCACGGCGCAGCCCACGGCCGAGTCGAGCAACGTCGCATACCAGCCGCCGTGCACGGTGCCCATCGGGTTCAGGTGCATGGCCTGCGGCGTGCCCTGGAACGTGGCCGAGCCCTTATCGACTTCGACGAGGAAGAAGTCGAGCGTCTCGGCGATGTGCGCGTACGGAAAGCGGCCGTCGAGCAGCGCCTGCATCACCGCCAGTCCCGTCATCCCGCGCGCTTCCTGCGCCGGCACCACGCCCGGGCGTCCGCCGCCTTGCTCCACCCGCGCGCGCACCGCGCGCAGCTGCGCCTCCCATTGTTCCGCCACCGTCTGCTGCGTGTCCATGCAACTCTCCTCGTCCGTTATTGAGTGTATATGCAGCTATTCGATGCCGATTATGCCCAGGTTTCGGCATACCCGGGGTTATACTCGCTAGAGGGAGGGTACTAACGCCGTCCCGGCAAGGAACACCGGACATGACATCGCGCCCGCAATCGAACGACCCCCTGTGCAACTGCCTCGCCCTGCGCCAGGCGTCGCGTTACATCACCGGCGTGTACGACCAGGTGCTGAGCGAGGCCGGCCTGCGCGTCACCCAGTTTTCGATCCTGTATAAACTGCTGGGGCTGGGGCCGATGACGGTCAACCAGATGTCCGCCGAACTGGTCATGGACCGCACGACCCTCACCCGCAACCTGAAACCCCTCGAGCGCGACGCGCTCGTGACGACCGGTCCCAGTGAACACGACAAGCGCGAGCGCGTCATCGGCCTGACGCCCGCCGGCAAGGCCAAGGTCAAGGCCGTGCTGCCGCTATGGCGCCGCGCCCAGCAGACCTTCGAGCAGAACTTCGGCAGCGAACGCGCGCTCGAACTGCGCATGCTGCTGCGCGCCGTCGTCGAGACGGGCATCCACGACCCCGACGTCAAATAATCCTGATCTCCGGCCGGCCGTGCGCCATGCGGTTTTCAAAATACGTGTATATACTCCTATTTGCGTGATCCCGCCATCCAACCCGAAAGGAGTCATCATGTCTGCCCGCGACATTGTCCTGTGTGCCCCCGTGCGTACCGCCATCGGTACGTTCAACGGTTCCCTGAAATCCATCCCCGCCGTCGAACTGGGCGCGGCCGCCGTGCGCGCCGCCGTCGCGCGCGCGGGCATTGCTCCCGACGCCATCGATGCGGTCCTGATGGGCAACGTGATCCAGGCCGGCAACCGCATGAATCCGGCGCGCCAGGCGGCCATTCACGGCGGCATTCCCGTGAGCGTGCCCGCGATGACGCTGAACCGCGTGTGCGGCTCGGGCGCCCAGGCCATCGCGTCGGCCGCGCACGAGATCCTGGCCGGCGAAGCGAACGTCGTGCTGGCCGGCGGCATGGAGAACATGGACCAGGCGCCGTACCTGATGCCGCAGGCCCGCTGGGGCGCGCGCATGGGCCATGCGCAGATCTACGACAGCCTGCTGCACGACGGCCTGAACGACGCGTTCTCGGCCCAGCATTCGGGCTGGCACACGGAGGATCTGGTGAAGGACGTCGACATCGGCCGGTCCGCGCAGGACCGCTGGGCCGAGCGCTCGCAGCGCCGCTTTGCGGACGCCCAGGCGGCCGGCGCCTTCAAGGATGAAATCGTGGCGATCGAGATCGCGGGCAAGCGCGGCGTGCAACTGTTCGACACGGACGAAGCGAACCGCCCGGACACCACGCTGGAGACACTGGCGAAACTGAAACCCGCGTTCCGCCCGGACGGCACGATCACGGCCGGCAACGCGCCGGGCCTGAACAGCGGCGCGGCCGCCGTCATCGTCGCCGACCGCGCGACGGCCGAGCGCCTCGGCCTGCAGCCGATCGCGCGCCTCGTCGCGTCCGGCGTGGCGGCCGTGGCGCCGGGCATGTTCGGCCTCGGACCCGTACCGGCCGTGCAGAAGGCCCTCGCGCGCGCCGGCTGGAACGTCGCCGACGTCGACCGCTACGAAATCAACGAAGCGTTCGCCGCCGTGCCGCTCGCGGTGGCGCGCAAGTTGTCTCTGGCGGAAGACGTCATCAACGTCGAAGGCGGCGCGGTGGCGCACGGCCACCCGATCGGCGCGACGGGAGCCGTGCTGACGGTGCGCCTGCTGCATGCGATGCGCCGCGGTCTCGCGCGGCGCGGCATCGTCACGCTGTGCATCGGCGGCGGGCAGGGGATCGCGCTGGCGCTGGAACGGATCTGATAAACGGCAGGTTTAATAAACACGCGGCCTTGAAACCGTCACCCGCGCGCAGGCGGCGGCCCGAGTGCTGCGCGCTCCAACGCTGGAACGGATCTGATAAACGGCAGGTTTAATAAGCACGCGGCCTTGAAACCGTCGCCCCCGCGCAGGCGGGGGCCCAAGTACTGGGCGCTCCAACGCTGCGCATGCAAACTGGGTTCCCGCCTGCGCGGGAACGACGAGATGGTGGGTCATTCCGCTACCGCCTCCCGCATTCTCTCCACCAGAAACTCCCGGAGCACCCTGACGGCCGGCGACACCTGCCGCCGGCTCGCCAGCACCATGTACAGCGGCTGGCTGTTGCCCTGCCAGTCCGCGCACACGACGCGCAGCGCGCCGCGCGCGAGGTCGGCCTGCACGTCGATGCGCGAGCGGTAGCACAGGCCCAGGCCGTCCAGCGCCCAGCGCCGCACGATCTCGGAATCGTCGGCCACGCGGTCGCCGCGCACCGTCACCTCGATGTCTTCCCCATCCTTGCTGAAGCGCCAGCGGTCGTTGACCGTCTCGTCCAGCATGAAGCACAGGCAGTTGTGCCCCGCGAGGTCATGCGGCGACGCCGGCACGCCATGGCGCGCCAGATAGGCCGGCGACGCGCACAGCACGCGGTGGTTCTCTTCCAGCAGCGGCAGCGCCACCATGCCGGATGCGCGCGGCTTCCCGAAGCGCAGCGCGATGTCGACCGGTTCCCGATAAATGTCGGCCAGGCGGTCCGTCAACTGCAGGCGCAGCCGCACGCCCGGATGGCGTTCCTGGAATGCGTTCAGCCACGGCAGCACGACGTGGCGGCCGAGGTCGGACGGCATCGAGATGTGCAAAGGGCCTTCGATCGCATTCCCGCCCGCGCGCAGTTCGTCCTCGGCGTCGCGCAGGCCGTCCAGCAGCGGACGGCAGCGCGCCAGCAGGCGTTCGCCGGCCACCGTCAGGCGCATGCTGCGCGTCGTGCGCACGAACAGCGCCGTGCCGAGGTCCGCTTCCAGGCGCTTCAGGCGCGCGCTGGCGACGGCCGGAGAAATCTCCAGCAGCCGCGCGGCCGCCGACAGGCCGCCCTGCTCCGCCGTCGTCACGAAGAGTTCGAGGTCGCGCAGGTTCATGGCTTTATTTTCAAATAAAAATTGAAATTGATTTCGCAATTGCCCAGTTTATCAAAAAGGCCGGCGCGGCCAGAATGGCATGCATCGATCACCCAGGGAGCCCACATGAAAGCCATCGCCTACCAGAACAACCTGCCCATCGCGCACGCCGACGCCCTCGTCGACGTCACCCTGCCGGACCCGGTCGCGACGGGCCACGACCTGCTCGTCGAGGTGCGGGCCGTGTCGGTGAATCCGGTCGACGTGAAGGTGCGCGCCAGCGCAAAGCCGGCCGACGGCGAGTGGAAAGTGCTCGGCTGGGATGCGGCCGGCATCGTGAAGGCCGTCGGGCCGGACGTCACGCTGTTCCGTCCGGGCGATCGCGTCTGGTACGCCGGCTCCATCGCCCGCGCGGGCAGCAACAGTGAGTTGCAGCTGGTCGACGAGCGCATCGCCGGCACGATGCCGCAAACGCTGGATTTCGGCGCCGCCGCCGCACTGCCGCTGACGAGCCTCACCGCGTGGGAACTGCTGTTCGACCGCCTCGACGTCCCGCTCGACGAACGCGGCGAAGGCAAGTCGTTGCTCGTGATCGGCGCGGCCGGCGGCGTCGGCTCGATCCTCGTGCAACTGGCGCGCAGGCTCACGCGGCTGACGGTCGTCGGCACCGCGTCGCGGCCGGAAACGCGCGACTGGGTCCTTCAAAATGGCGCGCACCACGTGATCGACCACAGCCGGCCGCTCGCCGGCGAGATCCAGCGTGCCAGCTTGAACGCGCCGGATTACGTGATCAGCCTCACGCACACGGACCAGCACTTCGACCAGATCGTCGAGGCCATCGCGCCGCAGGGCAAATTCGGCCTGATCGACGACCCCGCGCCGATCGACGTCCGCCAACTCAAGCGCAAGGCCGTCTCGCTGCACTGGGAACTGATGTTCACGCGGTCGCTGTTTTCGACGCCGGACATGATCCGCCAGCACGAGATCCTGAACCGCGTGGCGGACCTGATCGACGCGGGCACGCTCCGTTCGACGGCCAACGAGAACTTCGGGCGTATCGATACGGCGAATCTCAAGCGCGCGCACGCGCTGATCGAGTCGAACCGGGCGCAGGGCAAGATCGTGCTGGCCGGGTTCTGAGCGTTACTGCAAGCGGTGCGTGATTTCCATCGCGAACGGGAACAGCATCTCGCACGGCTGCCCGTGGCAGACCGCGGGTTTATAACGCAGGGCCATGGCGGCACTGGCGACGTAGCGGATCACGTCGTCGTCGAAGCTGCCCACCTTGCGCACTTCCTTCGGCTTGCCGTCGACCCCGACCAGCACGTGCAGGCGCAGCAGGCCGCGCGCGTTGTACTTGCCGGCGGCGGCCAGCGTGACCCGGTTGAATTCGACGGTGCCTTTCAACGGGTAGGGCGGCTCGTCGCCCGGCTCCAGCGCCGGGTAGCGGCTGCGCACGATGTCCTGCTGATCCGGCGTGAGGCCATCCCAGCCCACGTTGGTCGGCAGCGCCGACGTCACCTCGGTCTTCGCCAGCAGCGTGCCCGTGTCCGGGTCGGCCTGGTGCTGCTTGAACTTGTTTTCCGGCTTGGCGGCCGGCGTCTTGCGCGCGCCGGGATCGAACGTGCCGGTGCGGCCGCTGCCGGCATACGTGATGCGGTCGCCGTCGACCGGACGGCCGTCGCGGAATTCGCCTTCGATCATGCCGCCGAGGGCAAAGGTGAGGCGGCCCTGGCCGTTCGGGCGGTCGGCGCGGAATTCGCCCTGGTAGGCGTCGCCGTTCGAATAGATCTGCACGCCCTTGCCTTCGCGCCGCATCATTTTGAGGCTGCCTTCGTAGCGCAACGCATTGGCGAAGTGGAGATAACCCTCGCCGTCCGGCATGCCGTCGGTCATCGAGCCGACGTACGTGAACTTGTCGCCCGCCTTCAGCTTGCCCTCGCCGCTGACCGCGCCGCGCGCGAACTTGCCTTCGATGCGCCGCGTGCCGCCGTCCTGCGTCGTCCATTCGAGTACGCCGGTGCCGTCCGCAAAGCCGTCCTTGCACGGGCCGTTCCAGTGCACGGATAGTTCGGCGGGGACCGGCAGCAGCTTGCCGACCTGGCAGTCCGGCGCGCCGTAGTGGACAGGAAGGTCGTCCGCGAAGGCGGTTGACGCGATGCAGGATGCGAGCAGCAGGGGCAGGATGGTTTTCATCCTGGAACTCTAGCATGCGGGTCCGGCCCGGATGCTCACCGATTCTCACCCCTGGCGCAGCCCGAACGTCATGTAGCTCAGGTCGTGGCTGGCATCCGCGATGCGGAGCATGTCGGCCACGCGCGCGACCGTCGTGAAGCCGGCGCGCACGTACAGTTCGCACGCGGGCAGGTTGTCCGACAGGACTTCGAGATCGATCCAGCCGATGTCGGTGTCGTCGCGCGCCCAGCCGGCCGCCGTTGCGAGCAGGCGCCGTCCAAGCCCGCGCCGCCGCCACACGCGGTGCACGCCCATGCCGAGCATGGCGCGGTGCGTGGCGGCCGGTTCGGGACGGCCGCGCAGGTCGACGTGGCCGGCGATGTCGCCGCCCGGTGCGATGGCCAGCCACAGGCGGCGCCAGCCCGGCGCGCCGACGGCGATGTCGATCCCCTTGATGAACGCGATGCGCAGCCCGGCCGGCAGGCGTGGCTGGCCGGGCGCCACCGGCTGGAACAGCGGCGTGCCGTCGGCGCCGTTGTCGCGCAGGTGGTCGTCCAGGTAGGCGAAGAACGGCGCCAGGTCGGCGGTGCCGGCCGGGCGGATCGTCAGCCTGTCCGCGCGGTCCATCGATGCGTTCATCGTCGGGTCAAAGCGCGCGCGCGATCAGGATCTTCTGGATGTCGCTCGTGCCTTCGTAGATCTGGCACACGCGCACGTCGCGATAGATGCGCTCGATGGGGAAGTCGGCCACGTAGCCGTAGCCGCCGAACACCTGCATCGCGGACGACACGACGCGCTCGGCCATCTCGGACGCGAACAGCTTGGCCATCGCGGCTTCCTTGAGGCAGGGCAGGCCGGCGTCCTTCATCGACGCGGCGTGCAGGATCAGCTGGCGCGCGGCCTCGATCTGCATCGCCATCTCGGCCAGGCGGAATTGGACCGCCTGGTGGTCGAAGATCGGCGTGCCGAAGCTCTCGCGTTCCTTGGCATACGCCAGGGCGGCCTCGAACGCGGCGCGCGCCATGCCGACCGATTGCGACGCGATGCCGATGCGTCCGCCCTCCAGGCCGGACAGCGCGATCTTGTAGCCTTGCCCTTCCGCGCCGATCAGGTTTTCCACCGGGACGCGGCACTGGTCGAACACGATCTGCGCCGTGTCCGACGAATGCTGGCCCATCTTGTGCTCGATGCCGGCGACGATGTAGCCGGGCGTATCCGTCGGCACCCAGAACGCGCTGATGCCCTTCTTGCCGGCCGCCTTGTCCGTGACCGCCACGACGATCGCGACGTCGCCGTGCTTGCCGCTCGTGATGAACTGTTTGGTGCCGTTCAGGACGTAGTGGTCGCCGTCGCGCACGGCCGTCGTGCGCAGGGCGGCGGCGTCGCTGCCCGTGTGCGGTTCGGTCAGCGCGAAGGCGCCCAGCAGGTCGCCCTGCGCGAGCGGGCGCAGCCAGCGTTCCTTCTGCGCGGGGTTCGCGTACGTCATCGCGATCGAGCACACGGGGCAGTTGTTGACCGAAATGATGGTCGACGTGCCGCCGTCGCCGGCCGCGATCTCTTCCAGCACGAGCGCCAGCGCCACGTAATCGAGGCCGGCGCCGCCGTACTGCTCGGGCACCGCCACGCCGAACGCGCCCAGCCGGGCCAGTTCCTTCAGCTCGTCCCTGGGAAAATGGTGCTCGCGGTCCCAGCGCGCGGCGTTGGGCGCGAGGCGCTCCTGCGCGAAGGCGCGCAGGGCGTCGCGGATCATCTGGTGTTCTTCGGTCAAAATCATTTGTCTCGTCTATCGTTATCGTCGACGGCTCACCACGGGATGGGCGTGCCGTCGTAATTGAGGAAGGCGCCGTTCTGCGCGGGCGTGGCGGCGGCCAGCGTGGCGCGCAGCCCGGTCGCGCTCTGCTGCACGGTGAGCGAGGCGCCCGGGCCGCCCATATCGGTCTGCACCCAGCCCGGGTGGAACGTGACGCAGGTGGCGCCTTGCGGGCCCCACGTCAGCGCGGCGTCGGCCAGCACGGAATTCAGCGCGGCCTTGCTGGCGCGGTACAGCGACGCCTCGTTGCCCTTGCGCGTGCCGATGGACCCCATGCGCGACGAAATCACGGCCAGCTTGCCGCGCGTGGCGGCGACCAGCGGCGCGACGATCGGCAGGATGCGCATCGCGGCCAGCACGTTCGTGTGCATGACGTCGTCGAACTCCTGCGCCGTCGGGAAGCCGGCGTGATCCGGACCGTACACGCCGGCGACGAGCCAGGCGGCGTCGATCTTTTCGTCGTCCAGCTTCCAGCCCAGGCCACCGATCGATTCGGCATTGGTGACGTCGACCTGGTGCGCCTGCGCGCCCAGTGCGCGCAGCGCGTCGCAATCCGCGGCCTTGCGCGCGGTGGCGATGACGCGCCAGCCGTCGGCGCGGTATTGACGGGCCAGTTCGTGGCCGATGCCGCGCGAGGCGCCGATGATGAGGACGGTGGACATGGGAAGATCCTTCACGATATGGATGACGGTCCGTCACCTTACCGTGTTTTGAAAACACGCGCGTGACGGGTAGGGTGGACGGCTCGGCCGTCCACGCGTTCAACCAACGCTGAAATGAACGCTGAAATGAACGCTGTCGTATCCATTCATGCGTGTTTTGAACGCGTGGACGGGATCCGTCCACCCTACCGGAACAAGGCCGTTTGCGCTCACACCATCTCGATCGCCATCGCGGTCGCCTCGCCGCCGCCGATGCACAGCGACGCCACGCCGCGCTTGCCGCCCGTCTTCTTCAGCGCGCCCAGCAAGGTGACGATGATGCGCGCGCCCGAGGCGCCGATCGGGTGGCCCAGCGCGCAGGCGCCGCCGTGGATGTTGATTTTATCGTGCGGGATGTCCAGCTCGTGCATCGCGGCCATCGGCACGGCGGCGAAGGCTTCGTTGATCTCGAAGAGGTCGACGTCCTTCGCCGACCAGCCGGTCTTCTTGAACAGCTTGTGCAGCGCGCCGATCGGCGCCGTCGTGAACTGGTCCGGTTCCTGCGCGTGCGTCGTGTGGCCGACGATGCGGGCGATCGGCGCGAGGCCCAGTTCCTTGGCCGTCGATTCGCGCATCATGACCAGGGCCGCGGCGCCGTCGTTGATCGACGACGACGACGCCGCCGTGATGACGCCGTCCTTCTTGAAGGCCGGGCGCAGGGTCGGGATCTTGTCGACCTTGGCCTTGACCGGGCCTTCGTCCTTCTCGATGATGGCCTCGCCCAGGCGGTTCGCCACGGTCACCGGTGCGATCTCCCACTGGAAATCGCCGGACTCGGTGGCGTTCTGCGCGCGCCTGACGGATTCGATCGCGAACGCGTCCAGCTGCTCGCGCGAGAAGCAGTATTTCGCCACGCACTCCTCGGCGAACGTGCCCATCGAGCGGCCTTCTCCCGTTTTCTCGTTGCGCGAATAGGCGTCTTCCAGGCCGTCCATCATCATGTGGTCGAACATGACGCCGTGGCCGATGCGGTAGCCGCCGCGCGCCTTCGGGATCAGGTACGGCGCATTGGTCATCGATTCCATGCCGCCCGCGACGACGACGTCCGCGCTGCCGGCCTTGAGCACGTCGTGCGCGAAGATCGCGGCCTGCATCGCCGAGCCGCACATCTTCGACAGGGTGACGGCACCGGTCGACAGCGGCAGGCCCGCCTTGATCAGCGCCTGGCGCGCCGGGGCCTGGCCCTGGCCGGCCATCAGGCAGTTGCCGAAATAGACGTGCTCGACGAGGCTCGCGTCGACGCCGGCGCGCTCGACGGCCGCCTTGATCGCCACGGCGCCCAGGTCGCTCGCGGATTTCGAGGAAAAGTCGCCCTGGAAGGCGCCCATCGGGGTACGGGCGGCGCCGACGATAACGATTGGATCATTCATTGTGTAAGGTCTCCAGGTAATGGGGTTGCGGCGAGGGTAGCGCCGGGTTCGATTGGTCCGCGTGATGGAACCGGATGTGCTGCGGATACGGGAAAACGTCCTCGACTTCGCCCGCCAGGATGCGGTCCTTGTGCGACTGCCACCAGACGCGCGTCAATAGTGCGGCGTGGTGTTTCATGAACGCCGCGCGTATCGTTGGATTCGCGAGCAGGAAGCGCGCGAACTGTTCGGGGAAGACGTCGTGCTTGCCGATCGGATACCACGGCTCGGCCGCCATTTCGTCTTCCTCGTTACGCGGCTGCGGGATTTCGCGGAAGTTGCAGTCGGTGAGGTACTCGATCTCGTCGTAGTCGTAGAACACGACGCGGCCTTGTCGGGTGACGCCGAAATTTTTGTACAACATATCGCCCGGAAAAATGTTCGCGGCGACGAGGTCGCGGATCGCATTGCCGTATTCGAACACGGCATGTTCGATGCGGTCGTCGTTGCCGCTGCGGCGGGCATCGTCCAGGAAGATATTCAGCGGCACCATGCGCCGCTCGATGTACAGGTGCTTGATGATGATGTGGTCGCCTTCGATCTCGACGAGCGACGGCGCGAACCGGCGCAGCTCGGCCAGCAGTTCCTCGTCGAAGCGTGACAGCGGAAAGGCCACGTCCGAGTACTCCAGCGTGTCGGCCATGCGGCCCACGCGGTCGTGGTGTTTCACCAGCAGGTATTTTTCCTTGATGCGGGCCCGCGTCGTCTCCTTCGGCGGCGGATAGAAATCCTTGATCACCTTGAACACGTACGGGAAGGAGGGCAGTTCGAACACGAGCATCACGAGACCGCGGATACCGGGTGCGCTGCGAAAGGCGTCGGAGCTGTGCTTCAGGTGCTGCAGGAAGTCGCGGAAGAACAGCGTCTTGCCCTGTTTTTGCAGGCCGAGCACCGTATAGATTTCGCTGCGCGGCTTCTTCGGCATGAGGCTGCGCAGGAATTGCACGAAGGCCGACGGCACTTCCATGTCGACCATGAAATAGGCGCGTGTAAACGAGAACAGCAGGATCACCTGTTCCGGGTCGGTCAGCACCGTGTCGAGGACCAGCCGGCCGGCCCGATCGTGCAGGATGGGCACGATGAACGGATGCTCGCGGGCGCCGTTGATGGCGCGGCCGACGATGTAGGCGGCCTTGTTGCGGAAGAACAGGCTCGACAGCACGTGCAGTTGCTGGTTCGGTTCACGCTCGTGCAGGCCGAACTGCTCGGCCATGCGCGCCTCGACGAGGGCGATGTCGCGGTCGAGGTTGGCGAACGGGCAGTCGAGCTGGAAATTCGTGACCATGCGCCGCAACGCGAAGCGCAGGCCGTCCGCCGCGGGATAGTAGACGCGGTAGGTGGGCGCCGGTTCGTCCGTCTCGATGTATTCGGTCGACACGGCGGGACGCACGAAGATGAAATCGTTGCGGTAGTAGCTGCGGTGCAGGAGGTGGCAGCAGACGGAATTGAAGAAGCTCTCGGCCAGTTCCGGGCGTTTATGGCCCGTCTGCAGGCCGCTCAGCAGGCCGATGTAATGCAGCTTCGTTTCGCGCCACGTGTCGTCGGTCAGGTCTTCCGGCGCGTAGTCGTCTTCCAGCGCATGCACGCATTCCTGCACGCGCTTGTCGTAGAAATCGATGCGCTTGCGCGCGGCCTGCTGGGCCGTGGTCCAGTCGGCGCGTTCGAAATGGGTCTTGGCCGTCTTGCTGGCCTGGCGGAACAGCGAATAATGGCGGTCGAAGCCGTCCAGGATGGTGCGCGCGATATCGAAGGCGATCTGGGACGACAGCAGCTTGGGGAAGGTGGCCTGGGTCATCGGGCGTCTCGCGCGGTGGACGGGGCAGCGGTCATTGTAGTCCGCGAACGACGTCGGACCGGCGTTTCAGAAAAAATCGCGACTCTAAGAACCGTCACTCCCGGCAATACCGCAAACGACTTTCCCGCGCAGGTGGAAACAGCGCCCCCCGGCACGATTCCCTCCATGCCGAGCTTGCGACAACGCGGCAGTTGCGTATGTCCGAGACTCACCATGGATTCCTGTTTTCGCGGGAAGTCATTGTCGGCAATGCCGGGAATGACGTTCCTGTTTTTCGGGCGGCGTGGAGTGTTATTGTTGTGCCGGCTCCTGCCGATCTTCTTGTCCGCCCGGTCTCCTCTCTCCACAAACTTACATCGTCTCGCCGAACAGCTCGCGCCCGATCAGCATGCGGCGGATCTCGCTCGTGCCCGCGCCGATCTCGTACAGCTTGGCGTCGCGCCACAGACGGCCCACCGGATATTCATTGATATAGCCATTGCCGCCCAGCGTCTGGATCGCCTCGCCGGCCATCCACGTCGCCTTTTCCGCGCTGTACAGGATGGCGCCGGCCGCGTCCTTGCGCAGGGCGCGCACCTGCTCCGGGTTCGCCGCGCGGTCGCAGGCCTGGCCGACCGCGTAGACATAGGCGCGGCACGCCATCATCGTCGAATACATGTCGGCAATCTTGCCCTGCATCAGTTGGAACTCACCAATTGCCTGGCCGAACTGCTTGCGCTCATGGATGTACGGCACGACGACGTCCATGCACGCGGCCATGATGCCCAGCGGTCCGCCGGACAGCACGGTGCGCTCGAAATCGAGGCCGGACATCAGCACGTTGACGCCCTTGCCCACGCCACCCAGCACGTTTTCCACCGGGACTTCGCAATCCTGGAACACCAGCTCGCCCGTGTGCGAGCCGCGCATGCCGAGCTTGTCCAGCTTTTGCGCGATCGAGAACCCTTTATAGCCCTTTTCGATGAGGAAGGCGGTCATGCCGCGCGGCCCGGCGGCGATGTCGGTCTTGGCGTAGACGACGAGCGTGTCGGCGTCCGGACCGTTCGTGATCCACATCTTCGTGCCGTTCAGGACGTAGCGGTCGCCCTTCAATTCGGCGCGCAGCTTCATGCTGACGACGTCGGAGCCGGCGTTCGGCTCGGACATGGCGAGGGCGCCGACGTGCTCGCCCGAGATCAGCTTGGGCAGGTAGGTGCGCTTCTGCGCTTCGGTGCCGTTGCGCTTGATCTGGTTGACGCACAGGTTCGAGTGGGCGCCGTACGACAGGCCGACCGAGGCCGAGGCGCGCGAGATTTCTTCCATGGCGACGATGTGCGCCAGGTATCCCATGCCGGCGCCGCCGTATTCCTCGCCGACGGTGATGCCCAGCAGGCCCAGTTCGCCCATCTTTTTCCACAGGTCCATCGGGAACTGGTCGGTGCGGTCGATCTCGCCCGCGCGGGGCGCGATTTCGCTCGCGGCGAACTGTTGTACAGCTTCGCGCAGGGCGGCGATGTCGTCGCCGTGGTCAAAGGTCAAGCCAGGGAGATGCAGCATGTCGTCCTCGTTCTCGTCTAGGTTATGGCTGGTGGCCAGGCTAGATGATAGCGCGGAGTGACGTTAACGTAAACGTCAAGTGGAGGTCCGCGGCCGATTACGCCGCATCCGTCTCCCCGTCCACCAGTTCCCCATCCACCAACTCCCCGGCCGCGCCGGACTCGGCCAGCAGCCGCCGGCATTCTTCTTCATGTACAGAAATTTCCGCCAGCGACATCTCGATATCCGCGCGCTGTTGTTCCAACGTCTCGCGCTGATGCGACAGCACGCCGAGGAAGCGGTTGATCTGGGCCACCGTGTCCTTGGGCGTCTCGTACATGTCGATGATGCTTTTGATCTCCGACAAAGTGAGGCCCAGGCGCTTGCCGCGCAGCGTCAGTTTCAGCCGGGTGCGGTCGCGCGGGGTGTAGACACGGTTGCGTCCGCCCTGGCCTTCGCGTTTCGGGCTGAGCAGCCCCTGGTCTTCATAGAAGCGGATCGCTCGGGCGGTAATGTCGAATTCGCGTGCCAGTTCGGCGATGGTGTAGGTCGTGGCCATGGTGTCCTGCGTGTCTCAAGTGGCGCGGTGCGGAATCGCTTAGAATCATATTCCGCGCCTTCCGTTTACGTTTACGTCAAAGCGTTTGCGGCATTGTAACGCGCTCCGCCCCGCATCAACACGAAAGTCGACCGCATGAATCCACTCGAATCCCAGCTCAGCTATCCGTTCGGCGACGTCATCCCGCCGCCCGGCACGGTGACGGATGTGGCGCCCGGCCTGTCCTGGCTGCGCATGCCGCTGCCGTTCGCCCTCGACCATATCAATCTGTGGCTGCTGGACGATACCGCGGAGAAGCGCCACGGCTGGTCCCTCGTCGACTGCGGCGCCGGGACGGACGCGACCCGGGCGGCATGGGAGCGCCTGTTCGTGGACGCGCTGGGCAACCGGCCGCTGCTGCGTGTGTTCGCGACCCACTGCCATCCCGACCACGTCGGCCTGTCCGGCTGGCTGTGCGAACGCTTCCAGGCGCCGTTCTGGACCAGCACGGGCGAATTCGGGTTCGCGCGCATGATGGCCGCGGCGCTGCCCGGCGTCGACGGCCCCTCGGCCATCCCGCATTTCCAGCGCCACGGCCTCGTCGACGCGGGCATGCTCGAGCAGATGCAGAGCCGCAAGAATTACTATCCGTCGCTCGTGCCGGCCGTGCCGGCCGCGTACACGCGTCTGCAGGACGGGCAGCGCGTCGCGGTCGGCGCGCGCGAATGGCGCGTGATCACCGGGTTCGGCCATTCGCCGGAACACGTGTCGCTGTACGACGACAAGGACCGGATCCTGATCTCCGGCGACATGGTGTTGCCGCGCATTTCGACGAACATTTCCGTGTTCGCCGTCGAGCCGGAAGGCAATCCCTTGCAGCTGTACCTGGATTCGCTGGACAAGTTCGCGGATTTGCCCGACGACACCCTCGTCCTGCCCGCACACGGCAAGCCGTTCCGCGGCTTGCACACCCGTATCGCGCAACTGCGCGCGCACCACGCCGAGCGCCTGGAGGAAGTCCGCGCCGCGTGTGCAGAGCCGAGGTCGGCAGTTGACATTGTGCCGCTGATGTTCAAACGGCAACTCGACGCCCACCAGCTCAGTTTCGCGATCGGCGAGGCATTGGCCCATCTTCATTATCTTTGGTACAACGGTATCTTGACCCGTGTAACCGGCGACGACGGCATCATCCGTTTTAAGTTGACGTAAAACAACATATTTGGGCGCCATGCTTGTCGCAAAAATTACGACAAGCTAGCCGCATTTCGCCTGATTTTGTTGACTCTTGGCATCATTTTGCGTGCCAAGAGGAACAATTGTTCCCTTTCTTCACCTGAATTTGGACGAGCAAACGTTTTTCTTTTCCTGTAGGATATTTTTCACACATCGCTCACGATGCGCTGGAAAGGCGGGGAATTGCTGGACAGCACTGTGAGAATTGGTCAATACTCACCTATTTGTTACCTATAGTCTTTCCTGCCGTCACAGACGGTCTGGTCAACGGAGCGACCTATGACGGCCTTGCATGAACCCTTAGTGCCACCCATGAATTCGACAAACGAGCGGGAGAGCTTCAGCGAGCGCCTGCAGCAAGCCCTGAAAAATGCCCATTATTCTCCGGACAGCCCCACCCGGCTGGCGCGGGAATTTAACATTCGCTTCGAGGGCCGTCCGATTACGGTCCACGCGGCGCGTAAATGGCTGGTCGGCGAGGCGATCCCGACCCAGGAAAAATTGCGCATGATCGCGCAATGGCTGGGCGTACCGGCCGACTGGCTGCGCTTTGGCGGATCGGAAAACGCCGCCGCCAGCGGCGACGGCGCCGACGGCAGCGCCCGTTTCGAATCGGCCGACGTCAAGCTGATCGCCGACCTGCAGCGCCTGGACGAGCATCACAAGCAGCTGGCACGCGAATTCATCCGCATGCTGGTGCGCATGAATCACCAGCAGCAGAAATAATCCTGTCGTTCGTCATCGAGTCCCGCGACGGCCGCCGCCAGGGCGGCCGTGTCTCACGGCGCGCCCGCGCCTTCCATACTGCAATTTATTTCTGCGACAGTCCGCACAAACGGCCGAGTCTCGCGCATAATCGATAACGCTAACGGAATGTCGAGAACGGTCGAGTTCGCGTTCCTGCCTGGCGCTCCGCCAGTGGCACCTCGAAAAACCGCCGCGAGCGGTCGCAATGCTGTGGGAAAAGCGCAGCAGTGCAACGCGCAGCAGGTTTGTCGACGTGCCTTAGTGTTATCGGTCAATAAGGATGCAATCGCCTCATGATTAATAACTACAGCAACACCGCGCAGTTGAAGGACCTCATGACCGCACCGCCCATGTCGGCGGCCCAGCACGCAGAAATCATGCGCAAACGTAACGAGCAGCGCAGAAAAATCGAAGACGCAAGGGAACAGAGACAGGCCGAGAAGGACATGTACGGCGAAGGCGCCTGAGCGCCGCTTCAGACGACGCCGTCGTCTTTCATGCCGCCCCAGCGCGGGGCGAGCGCATTCGTCACGCCCAGCAGGTCCATGACGCGTGCGGTCGTGTGGTCGACCATCTCGTCGATCGTGGCGGGACGGTGATAAAAGCTCGGCAGCGGCGGGAAGACGATGCCGCCCATTTCCGTAACCGCCGTCATGTTGCGCAGATGCGCCAGGTTGAACGGCGTCTCGCGCACCATCAGGATCAGGCGGCGGCGTTCTTTCAACACGACGTCGGCAGCGCGCGCGATCAGGTTGTCCGACAAACCATGTGCGACGGCGGCCAACGTCTTCATCGAACAGGGTGCGATCACCATGCCGTCCGTCTGGAACGAGCCGCTGGCGATCGATGCCCCGATCTCGCGGTTGCGGTGCACCACGTGGGCGAGCGCTTCCACGTCGCGCCGTTGCAGGCCGACTTCCTGATGCAGGGTGAGGGAGGCGGCGTCGGAAATGACGAGGTGCGTCTCGACGCCGGGTGCGGCGGACAGCCGTTGCAACAGCCGCACGCCGTAGATTGCGCCGGTCGCGCCCGTGATGGCGACGATGATCCGGCGGCGCGGGCCGCCGGGTTCGCCGTCCGGGCGCGGGCCGGGATCAGCCATTCTTGTTGATCAGCGCCTGCAGTTCGCCGGACTCGTACATTTCCGTCATGATGTCGGAACCGCCGATGAATTCGCCGTTCACGTACAGCTGCGGGACGGTCGGCCAGTTCGAGTATTCCTTGATGCCCTGGCGGACTTCCGCGTCTTCCAGGACGTTCACGGTGGCGATGTTATCGACGCCGCAAGCCTTCAGGATTTGAATCGCGCGGCCGGAAAAACCGCATTGCGGGAACTGGGCCGTGCCCTTCATGAACAGCACGACGGGCGTGTTGGTCACGGTCTCTTTGATCCAGGATTGTACGTCGCTCATTTGGTTCTGCCTTTGGTGAGAATTGGAGTGGATGACGGCATTTTATAAGAAAACGGGGACGCCGGCATAAGGCGTTCCGCCTGTCCCCGTGGGTGGGCACGCCGTGCCCACGCGTGACGTTTGCGGTTCGCCGGCGTTTGCGTGGGCGGAGCGTGCACGCCGCGCAAACGTCCGCGTGGGCGGAGGCCGCCCACCCTACGATTACCGCTTGAGTTTGGCGAATGCGGCCGCCATCGCGCCGCCCGCCTGTGGTGCTGGGCGCTCCTGCTTCTGATGCTGGCCCATGCGCTTGCGATCCTCGCGATCGCCGCGCTGCTGCGGTTGCGATCCCGCCTGCGGCGCGCTGTCCGACAAGCGCATCGTGAGCGCGATGCGCTTGCGCTTGACGTCCACTTCCAGCACCTTCACTTTGACGACCTGGCCCGCCTTCACGACCGTGTGCGGATCCTTCACGAACGTGTTCGACAGCGCCGAGATGTGCACGAGGCCATCCTGGTGCACGCCGATGTCGACGAACGCGCCGAATGCCGCCACGTTGGTCACGACGCCTTCCAGGATCATGTCCGGACGCAGGTCGGCGATCGCCTCGACGCCTTCCTTGAACGTCGCCGTCGTGAATTCCGGACGCGGATCGCGGCCCGGTTTTTCCAGCTCTTTCAAGATGTCGGTCACGGTCGGCACGCCGAATTTATCGTCCGCATATTTTGCCGGATTCAGGCGCTTGACCAGGGTGCTGTCGCCGATCACCGACTTGATGTCCTTCTGGATGTCGGCCAGGATTTTTTCGACGACGGGATACGATTCCGGGTGCACGGCCGACGCGTCGAGCGGATTGTCACCGTTCACGATGCGCAGGAAACCGGCCGCGAGCTCAAAGGTTTTATCGCCCAGGCGCGGCACCTTCTTCAGCGCCGCGCGCGAGGCGAACGCGCCTTGCTGGTCGCGGTAGTTGACGATGCTTTGCGCGACGCTGGACGACAGGCCCGACACGCGCGCGAGCAGCGGCGCCGACGCCGTGTTGACGTCCACGCCGACCGCGTTCACGCAATCCTCGACGACGGCGTCGAGCTGGCGCGCGAGCTGCGTCTGCGACACGTCGTGCTGGTATTGGCCCACGCCGATCGATTTCGGATCGATCTTGACCAGTTCCGCCAGCGGGTCCTGCAGGCGGCGCGCGATGGAGACGGCGCCGCGCAGCGACACGTCCAGCTCCGGCAGTTCGCGCGACGCGAATTCCGACGCCGAGTACACCGACGCGCCGGCTTCCGACACGACGATCTTCGTGAGCTTGAGGTCCGGCTGCTGCTTGATCAGGTCCTGCGCGAGCTTATCGGTCTCGCGCGACGCGGTGCCGTTGCCGATCGAGATCAGCGACACGTTGTGCTTCGCGGCCAGCTTGGCCAAGGTGTGCAGCGAACCGTCCCAGTCGTTGCGCGGCGCGTGCGGGTAGATGGTCGAGGTGTCGACCACCTTGCCGGTCGCGTCGACGACGGCCACCTTGACGCCCGTGCGCAGGCCCGGGTCGAGGCCCATCGTCGCGCGCGGGCCCGCGGGCGCGGCGAGCAGCAGGTCTTTCAGGTTACGCGCGAACACGTGGATCGCATCGCTCTCGGCCTTTTCGCGGAGAAGCCCCATCAGCTCCGTCTCGATGTACATGAAGCTTTTCACGCGCCATGTCCAGCGTGCCGTGTCGAGCAGCCATTTGTCGGCCGGGTGGCCCGCGCCCTTGATGCCGAAGCGCGCCGCGATGCGGTTTTCGCACGGGTTGTGCGGCGCGTCCCACTTCGGCTTTTCCGGCTCGGAATCGAGGCGCAGGGTCACGTCCAATATACCCTCGCGGCGGCCGCGCAGCAGCGCCAGCGCGCGGTGCGACGGGACGGTGGCGAGCGTCTCCGAATAAGCGAAGTAGTCGGCGAATTTTTCGCCTTCTTCCTGCTTGCCGTCGACGACCTTCGATTCGACGACGCCGTGCTCCTGCACGTATTCGCGCAGCGATTGCAGCAATTGCGCGTCTTCCGCGAAGCGCTCCATCAGGATCTGGCGCGCGCCGTCCAGCGCGGCCTTGGTGTCCGCCACGCCGGGATTCGCGACGCCGTCCGCATTGGTAAAGGCGTCGCGCAGATACTTGGCCGCCTCGCTTTCCGGATCGTGCGCCGGATCGTCGAGCAGGCGCTCCGCCAGCGGTGCCAGGCCGGCCTCGATCGCGATCTGCGCCTTGGTGCGGCGCTTCTGCTTGTACGGCAGGTACAGGTCTTCCAGGCGGGTCTTGTCTTCCGCGAGCGAGATGGCCTGCAGCAGTTCCGGCGTCATCTTGTTCTGCTCCGTGATGGAGGCGATGACGGCGGCGCGGCGGTCTTCCAGCTCGCGCAGGTAGCGCAGGCGTTCTTCCAGCAGGCGCAGCTGGATGTCGTCGAGGCCGCCCGTGGCTTCCTTGCGGTAGCGGGCGATGAAGGGCACGGTCGCGCCTTCGTCGAGCAGGGCGATGGCGGCGGCCACCTGTGCCGGTTTGGCGGACAGTTCTTGAGCGAGGCGTTGTTCGATCGAAGGCAGCATGGATGGGTTGCAGTGGGTCGGTGAATCGAACGGGCAATGATACGCAAACCGGGACGATGCGCCAGTCTTGACAGTGTGCCCATTCTGGTGTGCTGGCGCGCACCGGCACGGCATCGACGGAAGCCAGCTGTTGCATTTTTACAATGCCGGCTTGTTTCTTTGCTTGCCTGCCCTGCATATCGGTAACGGGCCAGATGCCGTAACATGTCGGGTTCGATAGCGTGTCCATTCATCCGCCCGCAACAAGCAAAGCTCAATTTCTCGGGAGAATACAAGCAAAAAAATGCGCGGTGGGGGCTGGCAAAGCACGGCGGCAGAGTGTAACTTCTACTCCTTTCGGCTCGTAAAGTTTTGCCCACTACGTGCGATTCCGAACAAAACTGTACGGAACGCATGAGGGATAATAGGAATTGTTGTTTTTTCAAATATAGACTCGTGAGACCCATGCACACAGTTGATTTTCATCGCGACGACACCAGCGACGCACCTCCGGCCCGAGCACCCGCACGCGCTCCCGCCCTGCCCGCACCGGTGTTGAGCTGGCTGCAAAGGGTCGAGGCGGCAGCACATCCCCAGCCGAAGCTGACCGCGGAAGTCACTGACCCCAAGGCCGTCCAGTACAAATTCGTTTATGTCATGGCCCCGACCAGCGGCGGCCGCCACGTCGCGATCTGCCTGTGCAAGGCGCGCCTGCGCCCGAACGGCGACGTGGCCGCGGCCAGCCCGGTGAGCGAGGTGTTCTCGCTGCTGTCGGCACCCCCGGCCTACCTCGAAGGCGACGACGAGGACCTGGTGCGCTTCTTCATCGCCATGCGCAGCGGCTCCAACCAGAGCACGAGCGCGACCGAACCCAAGGGCAAGGTCGGCGCCATCCTGCTGCAGCAATTGCTCGACCAGGGAAAACTGCTGTGGGCAAACTCATGGTCCGACATGACCAACGGCCTGCTGTATCCGCTGCAGGCCGGTCCCGTGCGCAAGGCCGATCTCACGTGGCGCGACGAAGGCCGCGCGGCCAAGCTGGGGTGGTCGGTGGAGCCGTCCAAGGGCGCGACGCATGCCGGCGCCGACCTCGTCGACTACATGCTGCCGACCGACCCGCCGTGGTACATCGACAACCTGTCGTGCGGGCCGCTGGACCTGAACCGCGGCGGCATCGACATCTCGCTGGCCGATTTGCAGGCCCTCGTGTCGCAGGCGCCGCCGCTGGCCGGCAACGATAAAAAGCGCGTGTCGCAACTGTTGCTGGCGCATGGCCTGCAGCAGCTGATGCCGCTGCCGCAGCCGCTCACGCAGCGCATCCGCACCGACGTCAAGCCGCAGCCGCACGTGCTGCTCGACGCCATCCCGCAAGCCGAAGGCCACGGCCAGCGCTGGCAGGACTTCGCCGTGCTGTCGTTCGACTACGACGGCCAGCGCATCTCGTTCGACCCGGCCCAGCGCGTCGTGCGCCAGATCGGCGACGTCACCGAGATCATCCAGCGCGACGACGCGCTGGAGGCCGCCGCGCTGGACGCGCTGCACAAGCTGGGCTTCCGCAAGCCGGCCACGGCGCCGCTGTCCGCGCTGTCCGGCGCGCAGGTGCTCGATAGCCAGGCGCACTGGCTGCGCTTTGCCGAGAATGACCTCGACGCGCTGTCCGACCTCGGCTGGCACGTGCAGAAATCGCCGAAATACCGCTACGACGTCGTGCCGGTCGAGGACTGGTATGCCGAGATCGACGAGCCGCCCGAGGCCGGCAACGCGTGGTTCGAGCTGGAACTGGGCATCGTCGTCAACCGCAAGCGCGTGCCGCTGCTGCCCGTGCTGGTGCAGCTCATCCGCACGGCGCCGCTCGACTTCAATCCGGACGTGCTGGCCGCGCATGCCGAGGCCGACCAGATGCTGGCGACCTTGCCCGACGGCCTGCGCGTGGCGCTGCCGTGGGGCCGTGTAAAACCGATCCTGTCGACCCTGGGCGAGCTGTATTTCAACGACAAGATCAAGAACAAGGTCCGCCTGTCGACCCTGGACGCGGCGCGCCTGGAAGAACTCGCGAAAGGCACCGAGCTGAACTGGTCGGGCGGCGAGCGCCTGCGCGAAACGGGCCGCAAGCTGAGCCAGTTCGGCAAAGTGAAAAAAGTCGACGCGCCGAAGGGCCTGCAAGCCACCTTGCGCGACTACCAGCTCGACGGCCTCGCCTGGATGCAATTCCTGCGCGAATACGACTTCGGCGGCATCCTCGCCGACGACATGGGTCTCGGCAAGACCGTGCAGACGATCGCCCACATCCTGACGGAAAAGGAAGCGGGCCGCCTGACGAATCCGGCGCTCGTGATCGCGCCGACGAGCCTCATGACGAACTGGATGGAAGAAGCCGCGCGCTTCGCGCCGGACCTGAAGGTGCTCCTGCTGCAGGGCAAGGAGCGCATGGACCTGTTCGACCGGATCGACGGCGCCGACATCGTGCTGACGACGTACGCCCTGCTGCCGCGCGACGAGGAAAAGCTGCGCGAGCACCAGTACCACCTCGTGATCCTGGACGAATCGCACTACATCAAGAACACGCGCTCGAAGGCGGCGCAGACGGCCGGCTCGCTGAACGCGCGCCACCGCCTGTGCCTGTCCGGCACGCCGCTGGAAAACCACCTGGGCGAGTTGTGGTCGCAATTCCACTTCCTGCTGCCGGGCCTGCTGGGCGACGAAAAGACGTTCAACACCCAGTTCCGCCACCCGATCGAGCGCCAGGACGACCCGGTGCGCCGCATGCTGCTGAACCGCCGCATCAAGCCGTTCCTGCTGCGCCGCACGAAGGACAATGTGGCGAAGGAATTGCCGGAAAAGACGGAGATGATCCGCCGCATCGAGATCAGCGGGCCGCAGCGCGACCTGTACGAGACCGTGCGCCTGGCGATGGACAAGAAGGTGCGCGAGGAGATCGACCGCAAGGGCGTGGCGCGCAGCCAGATCGTCATCCTGGAAGCGCTGCTGAAGCTGCGCCAGGTCTGCTGCGACCCGCGCCTGGTGAAGGCCATGCCGGGCAAGAAGAACACGGCGGCCGTGTCGGCCAAGCTGATCGACCTGATGCAGATGGTGGACGACCTGCTGGGCGAAGGCCGCAAGATCCTCGTGTTTTCGCAGTTCACCAGCATGCTGGCCCTCATCGAGGAAGAACTGGACGCGCGCAAGATCCCGTACGCCATCCTGACGGGCGAAACGCGCGACCGTTCCGCACAGGTGGCGGCGTTCCAGCAGGGCGCCGTGCCGATCTTCCTGATCAGCCTCAAGGCTGGCGGCGTGGGCCTGAACCTGACGGCGGCCGACACCGTGATCCACTACGACCCGTGGTGGAACCCGGCGGCCGAGAACCAGGCCACCGACCGCGCCTGGCGCATCGGGCAGGACAAGCCGGTGTTCGTCTATAAACTCATCGCGAAGGGCACGCTGGAAGAAAAGATCCAGCTGCTGCAGCAAAAGAAATCCGAGCTGGCCGCGTCGATCCTGGCCGAAGGCGAGTCGCAGAAGATGGCGCTCACGCAGGAAGACCTGCAGGCGATCTTCGCGCCGCTGGACGAATAAGCGGTCGTCGTGCACCACATGAGGGCAAGCCGGCCGGCTTGCCCTTTTTATTTGCACATGCATATATCGAATATGCGTGATTCGTGCAACGGCGGGCCTCCGGTCGTCTATGCAAAGTATTGCTTCGGACACTATACTTATCTGCTGCATAACCTCGGGAAAGTTTTATGACGGACATCGCCACGGTAGATGCCTTTCGCACGATTGCCGAACTGGGCGGCGACCTGGCCTTCGTTCTCGATTGCGCCACCCGGCGGCCGGCGTACGTCAGCCCGGGTGTCGACGAGATGCTCGGCTATTCCACCGCCGACATCCGCGCGCAGCTGGAGAATGGCGGCGACGGTCCGCTGGCGGCCCTGTGCGCCGGCTTGCCCGAGCGCCTGGCCCGCTTTGCCGCCGGCGACGGTTCGCGCCTGCGCGTGATGCGCGAGTTCGAGCTGCGCCGGCCGGACGGGAGCGAGGTGGCCGTCGAGGTGATCTCGACCCTGGCGCTGGACGACGACGGTCAGCCGCGGGCCCTGCTGGGCCTCGTGCGCGACGTGTCCGCGCGGCGCGAGCGGGAGCGCGAGCGCAAGCGTTTCGCCAGCATGCTGAACCACGAATTCCGCACGCCGCTGTCGACCATCGACGGCGCCATCCAGCGCTTGGAGTCGCTGGGCACGAAGGCCGACGAGGCGACGCGCCAGCGCTACCGCAAGATCGCCGCGGCGACGGATCGCCTGATCGCGATGCTGGACGATTACCTGTCGCCCGAGCGCATGGCCGCGCTCGGCAGCCAGCGGCGCGAGAACGCGGTGGGGCCGCGCCTGTTGCTGGAAGAACTGGTGGCGCAGGCACGCGTGGCCGGGCGTCCCGTGACGCTGGCTGTCGGCGAGCTGCCGGCAACGCTGCGCGGCGAACCGTCCGGCCTGCGGCTGGCGCTCAAGGTTTTATTGGACAATGCCTTGCGCTACACGCCGGCCGGAACGACGCTGCACGCGACGGGACGGCGGGTCGACGGCGGCATCGAACTGGCGTTGCGCGACGAGGGCGCCGCCGTGCCGCCGGGCGACGTCGGCCGCATCTTCGACAAAGGCTATCGGGGCGCGAACGCGGCGGGCATCGCGGGCAGCGGTCTCGGGCTGTACATGGCCCGCTCCGTTGTCGAAGTGCATGGCGGCAGCTTGACATATGCATGTCATCCAGAGGGCGGCGCCGAATTCACGCTATGGCTGCCGGTACAGGCAAGCGGGGCAAAAGCTCTTGCTTCCGGATTGACCAGCAGTGATAATCGGAATGGCGACCGGGGTTAGCCGCCCGACAACGGAAGGCACAAGACCTGCCCGAGGCCGGGAAATACGAAACAAGGAAACATGGCAAAACCCATGACGCAAATACTGATTGTTGAAGACAATGGCGAATACGCAGGCGATATGGCCGATTTCCTCACGGAACTCGGGCATGAGGTCACGATCGCGACCACCGCCAGCGACATGTGGGCGGCGCTGACGCGCACCCCGGCGGCCGTGGTGGTGCTCGACCTGGGCCTGCCCGACGAGGATGGATTCAATGTGATCCCGCGGATGCGCCAGCTGTACCCCGAGATCGGACTGCTGGTGCTGACGGGGCGCGTCGCGTTCGACAACCGCATCCTCGGCCTGCGCCTCGGCGCCGACCATTATTTGACCAAGCCGATCAAGTTCCCGGAACTGGCCGCCCACATCGAGGCGCTGGACCGCCGCGTGCGTCCGTCCGAGCCGGCGCCCACGCCGAGCAAGTGGACCTTGCGCGTCTCCGCCCGCCAGCTGGAACTGATGGGCAAGGTGATCGACCTGACGGAAAAAGAGTGCAATTTCCTGCACCTGCTGACCATCAACACCCGGCCCGTACCGCGCCAGGTGATCGTGGCCGGCATGGGCGGCGACGATCCGGACGCCAGCCGCCGCGTCGACATGCTCGTCTACCGCCTGCGCAAGAAAGCCCGCACCGGCCTTGGCCAGGATCTGCCGCTGCGCAGCGCGTACGGCGAAGGCTACAGCCTGTCGGCCGGATTCACCTTGGCCTGATATCGGGGACCGGGTCGTCCGGCGCAATTCGCTGCTCGTAAATAAATGGGGACAATACACGTCCCCATTTTAACGTCCGCGAAATTAATCGGGGACAGAGTAGGGTGGCTGGGCTAGAATCGTCTTTTCGACGCTTTGCACGATGCCATGGCCCGCCAACCCCGCCTGATCCTGCCGAACCAGCCGCATTTGATCGTCCAGCGCGGCAACGACAACCAGCTGATCTTCCGCGACGACGACGACCACGAGCGCTTCCTCGGCTGGCTGAAGGAATGCGCCCGTTTCTACAAGGTGGCCGTGCACGCCTACGTGTTGATGCCGGACCACGCCATCCTCCTGGCCACGCCCGCCGACGAGACCGGGCTGGCCCTCATGATGCAAAAGGTCGGCCGCTACTACGTTCCCTGGTTCAACAGCCGGCATGGCCGGACGGGCACGCTGTTCCAGGGCCGTTTCCGCACCTCCCTCATCGATGCCGCCGCCTACTTGCTGGCCTGCACCCGCTACCTCGAACTCGCACCGGTGCAGGCCGGACTGGCGTCGGCGCCGGACGAGTACCGCTGGTCCAGCTATGCCCACCACGCGGGCATCCGGCCGGATCCGCTCGTCACCGAACACATGCTGTACTGGGGCCTCGGCAACACGCCGTTCCAGCGCGAAGCGGCCTATATCGAATTCGTGCAGCAGGGCTATGGCAGCGACGAAGGGACGCTGATCGCGACGGCGTTGGGCAAGGGCTGGCCGGTCGGCTCGCACGCGTTCAAGGCCGAGCTGGAGGTCAGGACGCAACGGCAGATCCTGCCCGCCAAGCGGGGGCGGCCGTTCAAGGTCAAGGACGCCGCCGCGGCCGATTGAATCCGCCGTTCGTCGCGCCTGGCCGGCCGATCGTCATTAATTTCGGTCTTATCACTATGTCCCCAATTGTTTTTCGCCGTTAAAAAAGCTGATTTAATTCGACTCCGACCCTAATTGTTGTCATTGATGTTTACTGAAGTCTGCTTTATTCTCGGCCTTCAATATCTTCAAAATGCAGCGGAGCCCCCATGATTGCCCAAGGTTTGTACGATCCCGCCAATGAACACGACGCCTGCGGCGTCGGTTTTGTCGCCCATATCAAGGGCAACAAGAGTCATTCCATTGTTGAACAGGGTCTGTTGATCCTGAAGAACCTGGACCACCGGGGCGCCGTCGGCGCCGATGCCCTGATGGGCGACGGCGCGGGTATCCTGATCCAGGTCCCCGACCAGTTCTACCGTGACGAGATGGCCAAGCAGGGCATCGAACTGCCGCCGCCGGGCGAATATGGCGTGGGCATGGTCTTCCTGCCGAAGGAGAACGCGTCGCGCATCGCCTGCGAACAGGAAATCGAGCGCGCCGTGCGCGCCGAAGGCCAGGTCGTGCTGGGCTGGCGCAACGTGCCGGTGGACGACGCCATGCCGATGTCGCCGACCGTCCGCGCCAAGGAGCCGGTCATCCGCCAGATCTTCATCGGCCGCGGCCCGGACGTGATGGTCACCGACGCGCTCGAGCGCAAGCTGTACGTGATCCGCAAATCGTCGGGCCACGCGATCCAGGCGCTCAAGCTGAACCACGGCAAGGAATTCTTCGTGCCGTCGATGTCGGCGCGCACCGTCGTCTATAAAGGCCTGCTGCTGGCGGACCAGGTCGGCGTGTACTACAAGGACCTGCAGGACCCGCGCTGCGTGTCGGCCCTGGCCCTCGTGCACCAGCGCTTCTCGACCAACACCTTCCCGGAGTGGCCGCTGGCCCACCCGTACCGCCTGCTCGCGCACAACGGCGAGATCAACACCGTCAAGGGCAACTTCAACTGGACCCGCGCGCGCGAAGGCGTCATGAAGTCGGCCGTGCTGGGCGACGACCTGAACAAACTGTTCCCGCTGATCTATGAAGGCCAGTCGGACACCGCCTGCTTCGACAACGCGCTCGAACTGCTGGTCATGGCCGGTTACCCCATCGCCCAGGCGATGATGATGATGATCCCGGAAGCCTGGGAAAACCACGCGACGATGGACGAGAACCGCCGCGCGTTCTACGAATACCACGCCGCGATGATGGAACCGTGGGACGGCCCCGCCGCCATGGCCTTCACCGACGGCCGCCACATCGGCGGTACGCTGGACCGCAACGGCCTGCGTCCGGCCCGTTACATCGTCACGGACGACGACCTGGTCGTGATGGCGTCGGAATCGGGCACCTTGCCGATTCCCGAATCGCGCATCGTCAAGAAATGGCGCCTGCAGCCGGGCAAGATGTTCCTCATCGACCTGGAAGCCGGCCGCATCATCGACGACAAGGAACTGAAGGACACCTACTCGAACGCCAAGCCCTATAAAGCATGGATCAAGTCGGTGCGCATCAAGCTCAACGAAATCAAGCTGTCGGAAAGCCAGCTGTCGCAGAACCGCGCCAAGGACGCGCAGGGCGAGAAGGCGGCGATCTCGCTGCTGGACCGCCAGCAGGCGTTCGGCTACACCCAGGAAGACCTGAAATTCCTGATGGCCCCGATGGCCGTGCTGGGCGAGGAAGCCACCGGCTCGATGGGTAACGACTCGCCGCTGGCGGTCATGTCGAACAAGCTGAAGCCGCTGTACTCGTACTTCAAGCAGCTGTTCGCCCAGGTCACGAACCCGCCGATCGACCCGATCCGCGAAGCGATGGTGATGTCGCTCGTGTCGTTCATCGGACCGAAGCCGAACCTGCTGGACACGAACAACGTGAACCCGCCGATGCGCCTCGAAGTGTCGCAGCCGATCATCGGCTTCGACGACATGGCACGCCTGCGCAACATCAGCCTGCACACCGGCGGCAAGTTCAAGTCGTATGAACTGAACATCAGCTACCCGGTCAGCTGGGGCAAGGAAGGCATCGAAGCGTCGCTGGCCTCGCTGTGCGCGGAAGCCGTCGACGCGGTGAAATCTGGCCACAACATCCTGATCGTCTCGGACCGCAACCTGAACGCCGACCAGGTCCCGATTCCCGCGCTGCTGGCGACGTCCGCGATCCACCAGCACCTCGTGCAGCGCGGCCTGCGCGCATCGACGGGCCTCGTCGTGGAAACCGGTTCGGCGCGCGAGACGCACCACTTCGCGCTGCTGGCCGGCTACGGCGCGGAAGCCGTGCACCCGTACCTGGCGCTGGAAACGCTGGTCGACCTGGCGCACACGCTGCCGCACGAGATGGCCGCCGACAAGGCCATCTACAACTACACGAAGGCGGTGGGCAAGGGCCTCATGAAGGTGATGTCGAAGATGGGCATCTCGACCTACATGTCGTACTGCGGCGCCCAGATCTTCGAAGCCATCGGGCTGAACAAGTCGCTGGTCGACAAATACTTCCGCGGCACCTCGTCGACGGTGGAAGGCATCGGCCTGTTCGAAGTGGCCGAGGAAGCGCTGCGCCTGCACGCGCTGGCCTTCGGCAAGGACCCGGTCCTGGCGCACTCGCTGGACGTCGGCGGCGAATACGCCTTCCGCGTGCGCGGCGAAGACCACCTGTGGACCCCGGACGCCATCGCCAAGCTGCAGCACTCCACCCGTGCCAACAACTACAGCACGTATAAAGAGTACGCGCAGCTCATCAACGACCAGACGAAGCGCCACCTGACCCTGCGCGGCCTGATGGAGTTCAAGATCGATCCGGCCAAGGCGATCCCGCTGGACGAAGTCGAACCGGCCAAGGAAATCGTCAAGCGCTTCGCCACCGGCGCGATGTCGCTGGGCTCGATCTCGACCGAGGCGCACGCCACGCTGGCCATCGCCATGAACCGCATCGGCGGCAAGAGCAACACCGGCGAAGGCGGCGAAGATCCGGCGCGCTACATGGGCGAGTTCAAGGGCATCAAGATCGCCAAGGGCGAGTCGCTGGCGTCGATCCTGGGCTCGGACCGCGTCGTCGCCGACATCCCGCTGCTGGAAGGCGATTCGCTGCGTTCGAAGATCAAGCAGGTGGCATCGGGCCGTTTCGGCGTGACCGCCGAATACCTGGCATCCGCCGACCAGATCCAGATCAAGATGGCGCAGGGCGCCAAGCCGGGCGAAGGCGGCCAGCTGCCGGGCCACAAGGTGTCCGAGTACATCGCATCGCTGCGCTTCTCGGTGCCGGGCGTGGGCCTGATCTCGCCGCCGCCGCACCACGACATCTACTCGATCGAAGACCTGGCGCAGCTGATCCACGACCTCAAGAACGCGAACCCGCACGCATCGATCTCGGTGAAGCTGGTGTCGGAAGTGGGTATCGGTACGGTCGCCGCCGGCGTCTCGAAGGCGAAGGCCGACCACGTCGTCGTCGCCGGCCATGACGGCGGCACCGGCGCATCGCCGCTGTCGTCGGTGAAGCATGCCGGCACGCCGTGGGAACTGGGCCTCGCCGAGACCCAGCAGACCCTCGTGCTGAACGGCCTGCGCAGCCGCATCCGCGTCCAGGCCGACGGCCAGATGCGTACCGGCCGCGACGTCGTCATCGCCGCCCTGCTGGGCGCGGACGAAATCGGCTTCGCGACGGCACCGCTGGTCGTCGAAGGCTGCATCATGATGCGTAAGTGCCACCTGAACACCTGCCCGGTGGGCGTGGCGACCCAGGACCCGGAACTGCGCGCCAAGTTCTCGGGCAAGCCGGAACACGTCGTGAACTACTTCTTCTTCGTCGCCGAAGAAGCGCGCCAGATCATGGCCCAGCTGGGCATCCGCACGTTCGACGAACTGATCGGCCGCGCCGACCTGCTCGACAAATCGAAGGCCGTCGGCCACTGGAAAGCGCAAGGCCTGGACTTCAGCAACATCTTCTACCAGCCGAAGGTGGACGACAAACGCCAGCTGCTGCACACGGAAGTCCAGGACCACGGCCTGGACAAGGCCCTGGACCACAAGCTGATCGCGCAGGCGAAAGCGGCGCTGGAGAAGGGCGAGCGCGTCTCGTTCATCTCGCCGGTGAAGAACGTCAACCGCACGGTCGGCACGATGCTGTCGGGCGAAGTCGCCAAGCGCTATGGCCACGCCGGCCTGCCGGACGACACGATCCACATCCAGCTGCAAGGCACCGCGGGCCAGTCGGCCGGCGCGTTCCTGGCGGCGGGCATCACGCTGGACCTGGTGGGCGAAGGCAACGACTACGTGGGTAAAGGCCTGTCGGGCGGCCGCATCATCGTGCGGCCGAACACGGAGTTCCGCGGCTGGGCCGTCGACAACATCATCGTCGGCAACACGGTGCTGTACGGCGCGATCGCCGGCGAAGCCTTCCTGAACGGCGTGGCCGGCGAGCGTTTCGCGGTGCGTAACTCGGGTGCGACGGCGATCGTCGAAGGCGTGGGCGACCACGGCTGCGAATACATGACCGGCGGTACCGTCGTCGTGCTGGGCGACACCGGACGCAACTTCGCGGCGGGCATGTCGGGCGGCGTGGCGTACGTCTACGATCCGAAGGGCGAGTTCGAGCAGAAGTGCAATACCGCGATGGTGGCACTGGAGAGCGTGCAGTCGACCAAGGAACAGAGCGACAAGGCCAGCTGGCACAGCCAGACCCGCAACGGCGAGCGCGAGTCGGACGAAGCGATCCTCAAGCGCCTGATCGAGCGTCACTTCAAGCACACCGGATCGACCCGCGCGCGCAACCTGCTGGACGACTGGGCCAACAGCCGCAGCAAGTTCGTCAAGGTCTTCCCGACCGAGTACAAGCGCGCGCTGGAAGAGATGCACAACAGCAGCATGGAAGAAGCCAACGACAAGATCGAACTGGCTGCCTGATGCTGTAACGGCTGCGTGCCTGCTGAACTTGGGCCCCCGCCTGTGCGGGGCGACGGAACAAACGTAGCGTTCATTATCACCGTTAGCGTTTGAACGTCGTTCCCGCGAAGGTGGGAACCCAAGTTGAGTGACCGAAGCCACGCGCTTCGCATCTCTTTAGACCGAACCGAAAACGATAGGAATACAAATGGGTAAGATCACCGGCTTCATGGAATTTCAGCGCCAGGAAGAAGACCACCTGGAACCCGCTGCCCGTCTCAAGAACTACAAAGAATTCTCGATCACCCTGACCGACGCGCAAGCGAAGGTACAAGGTGCGCGCTGCATGGATTGCGGCATCCCGTTCTGCAACACCGGCTGCCCCGTCAACAACCAGATCCCCGACTGGAACGACCTGGTCTACCACGGCAATTACCGCTACGCCGTCGACAACCTGCACTCGACGAACAATTTCCCGGAATTCACGGGCCGCATCTGCCCGGCACCGTGCGAATCCGCCTGCACGCTCGGCATCAACAACGAGCCGGTCGGCATCAAGTCGATCGAGCGCAAGATCGCCGACGCCGGCTGGGAACACGGCTGGATCGTCCCGCAACCGGCTGCCGCTAAAACCGGCAAGAAGGTCGCCATCGTCGGTTCCGGCCCCGCGGGCCTGGCCGCCGCCCAGCAGCTGGCGCGCGCCGGCCACGACGCGACGGTGTTCGAGAAGAGCGACCGCATCGGTGGCCTGCTGCGCTACGGCATCCCCGACTTCAAGATGGAGAAGGGCCTGATCGACCGCCGCGTCGAGCAGATGAAGGCCGAGGGCGTGACCTTCCGCACCTCGACCCTGATCGGCAAGGACTTCCCGGCCGCCGTCAGCAACATGGCGCGCGACACCATCTTCCCCGAAGATCTCGCCAAGGATTTCGACGCCGTGATCATGGCCGGCGGCGCCGAGCAGCCGCGCGACCTGCCGGTCCCGGGCCGCGACCTGAAGGGCGTGCACTTCGCGATGGACTTCCTGCCGCAGCAGAACCGCGTCAACGCCGGCGACAAGGTCAAGGATCAAATCAAGGCCACCGGCAAGCACGTGATCGTGATCGGCGGCGGCGACACCGGCTCCGACTGCGTGGGCACGTCGAACCGCCACGGCGCCGCATCGGTCACGCAGTTCGAACTGATGCCGATGCCGCCGGAGCAGGAAAACAAGCCGCTCGTGTGGCCGTACTGGCCGACCAAGCTGCGCACGTCGTCGTCGCACGAAGAGGGCTGCGAGCGCGACTTCGCCGTCGCCACCAAGCGCTTCGAAGGCAAGGGCGGCAAAGTGGAAAAAGTGATCGCCTGCCGCGTCGAATGGAAAGACGGCAAGATGGTCGAAGTGGCCGGTTCGGAATTCGAACTGAAAGCCGACCTCGTGCTGCTGGCGATGGGCTTCGTCTCGCCGGTGCAGCAGGTGCTGGACGCGTTCGGCGTGCAGAAGGATGCCCGCGGCAACGCCCGCGCCACGACGGACGGCGACGTGTGCTACCAGACGTCGGTGCCGAAGGTCTTCACGGCCGGCGACATGCGCCGCGGCCAGTCGCTCGTCGTGTGGGCGATCCGCGAAGGCCGCCAGTGCGCCCGCGCCGTCGATGAATTCCTGATGGGATCGTCGGTACTGCCGCGCTGATCGCCGACCGGCCCGCTCGACCCCGGACACCCTGCAACGCTTCGGCTTGCAGGGTGTTTTTGTTTGGCGGCGGCGGATTTACCGGCACGCAAGCCCGTTGAATTGCCGGAGCTGCTAGCATGCAGATCCCGACAACGACACTAACGGAGAGACGGATGGACATCGGCTACGTGGGCCTGGGCGGCATGGGACATGCCATGGCAAGCAACCTCATCGAGAAGGGCCATACGCTGCGCGTCTGGAACCGCTCGCCGGACAAGGCGGCCGACCTCGTCGCGAAAGGCGCGACGCGCGTGGACCATCCGGGCCAGGCGGTCGCAAGCGACGGCATCGTGTTCACGATGGTGGCGGACGACGCCGCGCTGGAGCAGGTCGTCGGCGGGCCGGACGGCATCGCCGCAAGGCTGGGACCGGGCGGCATCCACGTGTCGATGAGCACCGTGTCGCCCGAGACGACGCAACGCCTCGCCGCCCTGCACGCCGAGCGCGGCGCCGCGTTCATCGCGGCGCCCGTGTTCGGGCGTCCGGTCGCGGCGGCGTCCGCCATGCTGTTCATCCTGTGCGCCGGTGACGACGCCGCGCGCGCACGCGTGCTGCCGCTGCTCGCGACGATGGGCCAGCGCGTGTTCGAGTTGGGCACCGATCCCGTATCCGCCAGCATCGTCAAACTGGGCGGCAATTTCATGATCATGGGCGTCATCGAGGCGATGGCGGAAGCGGCGACCCTGTGCGAAAAATACGGCGTGCCGCGCACGGCCATGATGGACGTGATGACGCAATCCATTTTCGCCACGCCGCTGTACGTCAACTACGGCAAGCTGATCGCGCAGCACGATTACGCCAATCCCGGTTTCAAATTGTCGCTGGGCCTCAAGGATGCGAAGCTCGTGCTGGGCGCCGCCAGCAACGCGCGCGTGCCGATGCCGCTGGCCAGCATGATGCACGACCGTTTTCTCTCCGCGCTGGCGAAGGATCGCGGCGAGCTCGATTGGACCGCGGCCGCGCTCCACGTGTCGGAAGAAGCGGGGCTACGCTCTCCACTGTCGCGGCCATAGTTTCCCGATACGGGCAGCCAGCCTGTTACATCCGCGGGCGTCGATCACATCGGCGCCCGTTTCTTTTTTGCGAGCCATCAAACCCCGTTCAGTTCAATCACGCGACGATACGGTCTTGCGCAAAGTAAATCTTTACGACAAGATTGTTAAAAAAGGAAACATATGGCAATTGTCGGCTTCATCGTCAAGGGGGACAGGACGTCGCATGGCGGTCAGGTGGTCGAATGCACCTCGCGTCGCTCGATCGACGGCCTGCTGGTAGCGCGGGTCGGCGATCTGGTCTGGTGTCCACGCTGCAACCGCATGACAAAGATCGTCACCAGCCGTTTTCCGCAGGTAACGGACAACGGCGTCCCGAGTGCCTTCGACCTGGACACGACGGACTGCGGTGCGGTGCTCTACTCGCGGCACAACAATCATGCGGGCTATGGCTCCAACGACTCCCCCGCAAGCAGTCCGGCAACCGCGAAGGCGGCAGCGCCCGCGCCGCGCCGCACGGAGGAAGCGGCAAGCGTCCAGGAGCATTTCGTCCTTCGCGAAGACGGCACAGGAAAGGAGCTTGCCGGCGTGAAGTACACGCTGCGTACTGCCGACGGGCGGGATATCGAGGGGGAAACCGATGAGCATGGGCGTACCGACGTGGTATGGACCGACAGCCCCGAAGGAATGCAGCTCGTGCTGGGCACGGTGAACGATGCCGGCGACGACCCCTACCATTATTCGGAAACGATCACGGAGACCCTCTGACCATGCCGGACGATCAGACCAAACCCCGGCGGCGCGTCGTCGGACGCTCGACAACACACGCGGGATCGCACGGCAAGACGCTGGTCCTTTCGAATCCGCTGGACCGCGGCTACCTGTGCCAGAAAATGTGCGGGTGCAATGCCGGGACGACGATACTTAACACGCTCGGGCATGAACTGAAGCAGCGCTGCACGACGGCCCGGATCTGGGCGGACGAGGAAATCAACCAGCTGGTCTGGCGTTACAAGGCCGAGGTTGGATTCAGCATGAAGACGAATCCGCCCAAGCCGCTGATGAGCATCGAGCAACCGAACCGGCCGAGCCGCTTCCCGCTCGGGCGTGCGATGGGCGAGGGATTGTTCAAACGCGATCTGGAAGGCCGGCCGCAAAAGGGACTGCTGCGCATACCCGATTGCATCATCCTGAACGCCACTGGCGCGGAACTCGCGGCGATGCGGGCGAGTGGCAAAATCGACTGGGAGCGCTTGATACCGGTGAAGCAGAATATCGAAACCGTTCTTGAAATTAAGTTCGCTGGCGATAAACTTGACCCTCTTCAACAAGAAGCATACGAAGACATTGCCGGTGACGATCGTTTCAGACTGCTTGAAATCAGCGATTGCGATTGCGGCAAAAAGCGCCCGGCACCCGCCACCGCACCGGTGCGCGTCCCTGTCGTAACGCCCATGAAACGTGAATCCGAAGAGGTCTGGCGTTGGTATCAACTTCCGCAGCCCCAACCATCCCCAGCACCGCCGCCGCAGCCACAAATGCCGCAATACGGGCCGACAGCGGCGTCCGGTGAACATCATACCCTTGCCGCGTATCTGAAAGAGCATCCCGGCAAGGCCGGGGTGGTACTGGTGGGTGCGATTCTGCTGCTCATTCCGGCAACGCGCGCGCTCATCGTTGGGGCGGTTGGCGCTACGCTGCTCGTCACGTCAGCAACCGCGAGCGCCGCGCCCAACCAGAAGAAAAAGGAAACGAAATGACATTCAGTACCGAACTCGAAAAAATCGAAGCACTGCGGTCGGATTTCGAGTACATCGATGGCGAAACCGACGGCGTCATCATGACCGTCGGCTTCGTCGGCTCCTTCTATTTCTGGGGTGGCCATACAGTCGCCAAACGCCTTGCCCTGGCCGAGTGCTTCGAAGCCTACGAAGCAACCTATGGCAGCCATCTCAAATGGGGATGGGACCCGGACAGCTGGCGTCCCGTCAACCTGTCGAAAAAGCCGTTCCCGACGCTGCGCGAATACATCAAGCAGCTCGACGAGGATGATGCGATCGCGTGGTATCTTTCATCGGCAATCGATCCGGAGGTAGTCGGCGATTATGTCGCCAGCTGCATGACGGAACGCGGATGGCAGGACGGAAGACCATCGTGCTTCCAATTCCAGCTCCCCCTCGCGCATGCGTTTGACACGGAAAAACTAAGGGCGCTGGAAACATTCTTGACGCAGTGCACTGAAAAACTCGTTCCGTTCCACGGGGTTGCCGGACTCACGGCGACGACAATCGAACAGGGGCTGAGGTGGGAGCCGGAAGCGCTGGATTTGGCGACCCGTTACCGCGCGCTCTACATCGAGAGTATTGTGAGGGACCGTAAGCACTCACCGAATGGTATCAAAGGCGTCAACTGGCTCACCTTCGTTGGCGATCTCCTCACCGAACGCCTTGGCGGACCAAAAGCTTTTGCCGCCTACTGCCAGCGGTTCGACGTCCAGCCGGAGCGCTATGCCAATGGCTTCATCATCCGTGCGGGTGAAACGCCGCAGCTCGGCCCGGTAGACGAACCGCCACCGGAAGCCTACGTCCGTGCCAACGCGGCGATACGTCCGCTCCGCAACGGCAAGTACGGCTCGATGGGCAGCGGCTCCATCGACGGTGAATTGCGATTCAATCGATGCACGTCCGACCTCTGGATACGCCGCTTCGACGGCTCCGGCATCTGGCCTCCGGCATCCTTTGCCGGACTGCCGCGCGGTCCGGTCGGCACCAAGCCAGCGAAGAAAGTACGGATCGAAACCGGAAAACCATGCTTTGTTCATGGCCGCTACCGCAAATACCCGCTCGAGCCGGCGCAACCCGGCGACGGTGACGACGATATTCGCGGCCCGATGGTCGTCCTTCTGCCCGGCGATCTCGCGCCGTTCCACGTCACGCTCGGCCCTCACGGCGAATTCGTGAGCCGTGAAGTCACCACCTGGGAACTGGTCGCGGAGTTGTGACGATGCAAAAGCCAGTGACATTCGCAGAAATCAGGGATGAACTGGCGGCAAGGACCGACCACGTATTTCACTCTTCGTAAAAGAAAAGATACGAAATGACGGTCAATAACGAACTCGAAAAAATCGAATCATTGCGGTCGGATTTCGAGTACATTGATGGCGAAACCGACGGCGTTGTTATGACCGTTGGCTTCGTCGGCTCCTTCTATTACTGGGGCGGCCACACCGCGGCGAAGCGGCTTGCCCTTGTCGAGTGCTTCGAAGCCTACGAGGCAGCCTACGGCAGCCATCTCAAATGGGGATGGAACCCGGACAGTTGGCGCCCCGTCAACCTGACGAAAAAGCCGTTCCCCACTCTGCGCGAATATATAAAACCGCTCGATGAGGACGACACGATCATGTGGTATCTGTCATCGGCACACGATCCGGAAGAAGTGGGCAATTATGTAGCCAGTTGTCTAACAGAACGTGGATGGGAAGAAGATGAACCCTCGTGCTTCCATTTCCAGCTCCCTCTTGAGCATGCGTTCGACACGGAAAAACTAAGGGTGCTGGAATCATTCTTGACGCTATGTGCCGAAAAGCTCATTCCGTTCCACGGCGTTGCCGGACTGGCGGCGATGACAGTCGAACAGGGTCCGAGGTGGGAGCCGGAAGCGCTGGATTTGGCAACCCGTTATCGTGCACTCTACATCGAAGACATAGTCGCCGATCTCCCTCGTGCACCGGACGGACTAAAGGGCGTCAACTGGCTTACTTTCGTCGGCGATTTGCTCACCGAACGCCTTGGCGGCCCGGAGGCATTCGCCGCATATTGCCAACGATTTAACATCCAGCCCGAGCGGTATGCAAATGGCTTCATGATCCGCGCCGGTGCCACGCCGCAGCTCGGCCCGGTAGACGAACCGCCACCGGAAGCCTACGTACGCGCCAACGCGGCGATACGTCCGCTCCGCAACGGCAAGTACGGCTCGATGGGCAGCGGTTCCATCGACGGTGAATTGCGATTCAATCGATGCACGTCCGACCTCTGGATACGCCGCTTCGACGGCCCCGGCATCTGGCCCCCGGCATCCTTTGCCGGACTGCCGCGCGGTCCGGTCGGCACCAAGCCTGCGAAGAAAGTACGGATCGAAACCGGAAAACCATGCGTTGTTCATGGCCGCTACCGCAAATACCCGCTCGAGCCGGCGCAACCCGGCGACGGCGCCGACGATATTCGCGGCCCGATGGTCGTCCTTCTGCCCGGCGATCTCGCCCCGTTCCACGTCACGCTCGGTCCACATGGCGAATTCGTAAGCCGTGAAGTCACCACCTGGGAACTGGTCGCGGAACTGTGATGGTGTAAAACACGGCCGGACTGCCCCGACCGGGTCGAGGTCGGGTGCCTCTCGACGGCAGCCGGGACGGTATCGAACGGTTCTGTCAACGTGTCGGAAGAGGCTGGCCCGCGCAGTTGATCGTGCGCCGATCACGCGTGCGCCGGCGTCGCATCCGGCGCGATGACGGGCAGATTGCCGTCCAGCCGCGCCGTCGTGCCGAGGTCGCGGCACAGGGCCTGCATGCGCGTATCGATCCACGTGCGCTGCGTATGGCCGGCCGGGGCCCGCGCGGCCGTGGCGGATGACTATGGGGTGCAGCACGATGCGGCGCAGCGCGTCGGCGCCCAGTTGCACCTCGAACAGCAGTTGGTGGTCGTTGCGCAGGTCGGGGTCGACGGCGTAGTCGTCGACGAGGTCGCCGGCCGCGTACAAGATCGGCCAGCCCCGGTACAGCTCGATGCCGTGGAAGACGTGGGCGCTGTGGCCGTAGACGATCTTCCAGCCGATGTCGATCGCGGCGTGCGCCAGGCGGCGCAGGTGCGGGCCCGGCGCCGTCACCTTGTTCGGTCCCCAGTGCAGCGACAGGATGGGCCAGCGCACGCCGGCCGCGCGCATCGGCGCGAGCGCGCGTGCGAAGGCGTCGAGGGCGGACGCCTCGTCGTGCAGGTCCAGCCAGGCGATGCCGGGATGGTCGTCCGTGACCGTCGCGCCGCATGACGTCGCGCACGTGGCGGCCCAGCATGGCGTCGCCGCCGAACATGAGACGCAGGTCGGCGGCCATCTCAGCCGCGCGGGAACTGTCCGGCGAACCAGTCGGCGGCCTGCCGCGCCACCTCGTCCAGCGTGCCCGGTTCTTCGAACAGGTGGGTCGCGCCGGGCACGATCACGAGCCGTTTCACGCAGCCCAGCGCCGCATGGGCCTGCTGGTTCAGGGTGATGACGGGCTCGTCGGCACCGCCCACGATCAACAGGGTGGGCGCTTCGACGGTGCGCAACGCGTCGACACCGGCCAGGTCCGGCCGCCCGCCGCGCGAGACCACCGCCGCGACGGGCACCGCCGGATCGGCCGCCAGTTGCAGCGCGGCGGCCGCGCCCGTGCTGGCGCCGAACAGGCCGAGGGGCAGGGCCATCGTCGCCTCCTGCGCGCCCAGCCAGGCGGCGGCCGTGCGCAAGCGGTGCGTGAGCAGGGCAATGTCGAAGCGGTTGTGGTATTGCCGGTCCTCGTCCGGCGTGAGCAGGTCCAGCAGCAGGGTGCCGATGCCGGCGTCGCGCAGCACGTGCGCCACGTGGTTGTTGCGCGGACTGAGCCGGCTGCTGCCGCTGCCGTGCGCGAACAGGACGATACCCGGCGCGTCGTGCGGCAGTTCGAGCATGCCTTCCATCGTCGCCGTGCCGCTGTCGATGTGGACCAGGGATTTCATGATCGTTGGACCGCCATGGCGGTCAAAAATTCGCCGCCCGATTGTTAAACATAGCATACGCGGCGCCGTTTTGAAGGCCGGGATCGTTCCGTTCCCGATGCCACGGACATGCCATCCCGGCGACGTTCGGGAACCCGTCGGCGCGACGCGCCAACGCGGGTTTCCATGTGGAATTTGTTACGATATTTTAATGATGCGAAACAATGGGCGTATGCATAAGTTAGTAAAAACAAGCACTTATGTTCAAAAATATCTGACTCATGATTTATTAATGTTGTAATATCACGTCGATAACATGGCTGGAATTGGGTCGTGTCCTGCAGGCCTTGCCGTTTCTGCACTACAATACGGGATTCTCCAAATACCAATATTCACTGTGTCCAACCTCGTCGAAATCCGCGATCTGCATTTTTCGTATGGCGATCGCCCGATCCTGCAGAACCTGAGCATGGACTTCCCGCGCGGTAAGCTGATTGCCGTGATGGGCGGCTCCGGTTCGGGCAAGACGACGGTGCTGCGTCTGATCGGCGGGCAGATCAAGGCCCAGCGCGGGACCGTCGCGGTGAATGGCGAGATCGTGAACCAGCTCGATACGGACGGTCTGTATCGCCTGCGCCGCAAGATGGGCATGCTGTTCCAGTTCGGCGCCCTGTTCACCGACCTGACCGTGTTCGAGAACGTCGCCTTTCCGCTGCGCGAGCACACGGAGCTGCCGGAGGAGTTGATCCGCGACCTGGTCCTGATGCGCCTGAACGCCGTCGGCCTGCGCAATGCGGCCAACCTCAAGCCGAACGAGATCTCGGGCGGCATGGCGCGCCGCGTGGCGCTCGCGCGCGCCGTCGCGCTCGACCCCGCGCTGATCATGTACGACGAACCGTTCGCCGGCCTCGATCCGATTTCGATGGGCGTGACCGCCAACCTGATCCGCAACCTGAACGATGCGCTCGGCTCGACGGCTATCGTCGTCTCGCACGACGTGAACGAGACCTTCATGATCGCCGACTATGTCTACTTTCTGTCCGCCGGCAGGATCGTCGCCGCAGGCACGCCGGACGAGATGCGCCGCTCGGCCGATCCGTACGTCAAACAGTTCGTGAATGCCGAGCCGGACGGGCCCGTGCCGTTCCACTATCCCGGCAAATCGCTGGCTGAGGACCTGGGCCTCGGAGGCAAGCGATGACCAATTTCCTGGCAGCCATCGGCGGCTTCGTCCTCGATACTTTTGCCCGCGTCGGCTTCGTCACGCGCTCGTTCTTCGGCCTGGCGGCCAAGGCGCCCGGCGCGCTGCGCCGTCCGGCGCTGATCTCGGAACAGGTCCACTTCATCGGCAATTATTCGCTGTTGATCATCACCGTGTCCGGCCTGTTCGTCGGCATGGTGCTGGCCTTGCAGGGGTATTACACGCTGAGCCAGTTCGGCGCCGAGGAAAAGCTGGGCCAGCTCGTGGCGCTGTCGCTGTTGCGCGAACTCGGTCCGGTCGTGACGGCACTGCTGTTCGCCGGCCGCGCCGGCACGTCGCTGACGGCGGAGATCGGCCTCATGAAGGCGGGCGAGCAGTTGACCGCGATGGAAATGATGGCCGTCAACCCGATCCAGCGCGTGCTGGCGCCCCGTTTCTGGGCCGGCCTGATCGCCATGCCCGTGCTGGCCGCCGTGTTCTCCGCCATCGGCGTGATCGGCGGCTACCTGGTCGGCGTGCAACTGATCGGCGTGGACCCGGGCGCGTTCTGGTCGCAGATGCAGGCGAACATCGACGTGCGTCGCGACATCCTGAACGGGGTCATCAAGAGCTTCGTGTTCGGCATCGCCGTGACGTTCACCGCGCTGTTCCAGGGCTATGAAGCGCAGCCGACGCCGGAAGGCGTGTCGCGCGCCACCACGCGGACCGTCGTGATCGCGTCGCTGATGGTGCTGGGGCTGGACTTCATCATGACCGCCTTGATGTTCAACAAGTAATCTGAATAGTTGGGAAAATTTATGCATCGTAAATCCATTGACGTCTGGGTCGGCCTTTTTGTCCTGTTGGGTGCGTTATCGCTCCTTTTCCTGGCGCTCAAAGCCGGTAACATGAGCACGATTTCGTTCAGCAAGACCTATGCGATCACGGGCCGGTTCGACAATATCGGCGGTCTCAAGCCGCAATCGCCGGTCAAGAGCGCGGGTGTGGTCGTGGGCCGCGTGGGCGCCATCGCCTTCGACGACAAGACCTTCCAGGCCCTCGTCCGCCTCGATTTGAATCCTGCTTACAAGTTTCCGAAAGACAGTTCTCTGAAGATCCTGACGTCGGGCTTGCTGGGTGAGCAATACATCGGCATCGAAGCCGGCGGCGACACGAACAATCTCGTCGAAGGCGACCGCATCACCCGCACACAGTCGGCCGCAGTGCTCGAAGACTTGATCAATCAATTTATTTACAGCAAGGCAGCCGAAGGAAAGGACAGTAGCAAATGACGAACCGCAATGACTCCGCCCCGCCGCGCACGCGTACCGGCCTGGCGCTGGCACTCGGTGCAGCCGTACTGCTGAGCGGCTGCGCGACGACCGCCAATCCCAAGGACCCGTTCGAGAAGTTCAACCGCGCCATGTTCAGCTTCAACGACTCGGTCGACCGCGTCGCCCTGAAGCCGGCCGCCACCGCGTACAAGAACGTCACCCCGACCTTCGTGCAAACGGGTGTGAACAATTTCTTCGGTAACTTGACGGACCTGTGGAGTTCGCTGAACAATTTCGCCCAGCTCAAGGGCCAGGACGGCCTGAACGATTTCATGCGTTTTGCCGTCAACTCGACCCTCGGCCTGGTCGGCGTACTCGACATCGCCACCCCGGCCGGCATGCGCAAGCATAACGAAGACTTCGGCCAGACCCTCGGTTTCTGGGGTGTGCCGAGCGGTCCCTACTTGATGTTGCCATTGCTGGGCCCATCTACGGTGCGTGATGCCGGGGCCTTGCCGGCCGACTGGTGGGGGGATCCGTGGACCCACTTGAACGATGTGGACTGGCGTACCGGTGGCATCGTCCTCCGTGCGGTCGACCAGCGCGCCAGCGTGCTGGATGCGTCGAACCTGCTGGAAGACGCCGCCCTCGACCGCTACGAGTTCATCCGTGACGGCTATATGCAGCGCCGCAGCAGCAAGGTGCTCGACACGGACAAGGCGCAGGAGCGTGCCGACAAGGTCCACGAAAAGCTGGAAAAGGTTCAAGAAAAGGTCGAATCGAAGCTGGGCGTGAAGCTGGGCCCGAAACCGGCCCCGGAAGACGGTGCGGACGAGTCCGCAACCGCGCCGGAGCCGGGTTCGGCACCGAATAATCCGCCTGTGCCGGCGCCCGTGTCATCCGAACCGGCCCGGAAATAGTTAACTACGGTACAGCCAGGCCGTCCGCGCAGCACGCGGGACCGCCGGGCCAGACCCAACCCAATAAAGGAAGCGTATGAAGCCCATCGCAAAACTGATCGTGACCGCCGCCGCCGTGGCCATGTCCACCGCCGTTCTCGTGGCGCCGGCCCGTGCCGCCGTCGAAGCGCCGGACGCGCTCGTCAAGCGCGTCAGCACCGACGTCATCGACAGCGTCAAGTCCGACAAGGACATCCAGGCTGGCAATACTCACAAGATCATGGACCTGGTGAACTCCAAGATCCTGCCGTACGTGGATTCGGAAAAGATGACCGCCCAGGCCGCCGGCCGCTTCTGGCGCCAGGCGACGCCGGCGCAGCAGAAGCAGCTGACGGAAGAATTCCGCACGCTGCTCGTGTACACCTATGCCGGCGCGCTGTCGCAGATCAAGAACGAAACCATCGAGTTCAAGCCGTTCCGCGCCGACCCGGCCGACACGGAAGTCGAAGTGAAATCGCAGGTCAACCTGACCCGCGGCGAGCCGATCACCCTGAACTACCGCCTGGCCAAGGGCCCGCAGGGCTGGAAGATCTTCGACCTGAACGTGCTGGGCGCGTGGCTGGTCGAGACCTACAAGAGCACGTTTGCCTCGGAAATCGGCAAGAACGGCATCGATGGCCTGATCAAGAAGCTGCACGACCGCAACGAGCAGCTGGCCAACAAGCCGCTGGCCAAGGCGGCGCAAAAGTAAGCATGGCGGAAGCGAACCCCATGCTCTCGCTCGACGCCCTGACGTTCGGCAACGCGCAAGCGGCGCTGGCGCAGGGTTGCGCGGCCGTGTCCGCCGGCGAAACCGAGTTCGACCTCGGCGGCGTCAAGGCCGCCGATTCCTCGGCCCTGGCCCTGATGCTGGCGTGGCAACGCCGCGCGCAGGAGCAGGGGCGCAGCCTCAAGTTCATCAATGTGCCGGCCAACGTCGATGCGTTGGCAAAGTTGTACGGCGTCGACGGGCTTCTCGGCCGGGCTTGATCACATTCCGATGCCGTGGGCGGCGTGTCCGTTACGCGATCGTTACGCGTGGGCGGAGGCCGCCCACCCTACGGCCCGTGACATCGTAGGGCGGGCTCCCCGAGCCCGCGCGAACGCCGGCATGACGCCGGCGTCCGCAAACATGCCATGTCCGGTTGGATATGGCATTTTCTTCTATAATGGCCCGTTTCCCCCGCACGGTTCCGTCCTTTCGGATCTCCAACGCATGACAGCAGCCATCCAGATCGACAGCGTCGAGAAAAGCTACAAGGGCTTCAAGGCCCTCAAGGGCGTTTCATTGAACATCGAGCAGGGCGAGTTCTTCGGCCTGCTCGGACCGAACGGCGCCGGCAAGACCACCCTGATTTCGACCATCGCCGGCCTGATCCGCCCGGACGTGGGCAGCGTGCGCATCCACGGCCATGACGTCGTCAAGGATTTCCGTGCCGCCCGCATGGCGCTGGGCGTCGTGCCGCAGGAACTCGTGTTCGATCCGTTCTTCACCGTGCGCGAAACCCTGCGCCTGCAGTCCGGCTACTTCGGCCTCAAGAACAACGACAAGTGGATCGACGAGGTCATGGAAAACCTCGACCTGACGCCCAAGGCGGACGTCAACATGCGCGCGCTGTCCGGCGGCATGAAGCGCCGGGTCCTCGTCGCCCAGGCCCTCGTGCATAAGCCGCCCGTGATCGTGCTGGACGAACCGACGGCCGGCGTCGACGTCGAGCTGCGCCAGACTTTATGGAAATTCATCTCGCGCCTGAACCGCGAGGGGCACACGGTCGTCCTGACGACGCACTACCTGGAAGAAGCGCAGGCCATGTGCCAGCGCGTCGCCATGCTCAAGACGGGCAACGTCGTCGCGCTGGACACGATGTCGCAGTTGCTGCGCCGCGTGTCCGGTTCGTCGCTCGTCGTGCACCTCAAGCACGGCACCCTGCCGGACGGCCTGCGCCACCTCGTCGCGCACAACGAACACGACGAGGGCAAGAACAACGGCGGCAACACGTACACGCTGCGCGTCAACGAATACGGCGAAGTGGAAGGCATCCTCGCGCGCCTGCGCGAATCCGGCGCCGACATCGACGAGATGCAGCTGCAGCAGGCCGACCTGGAAGATATTTTTATCCAGATCATGGAAGGCGCATCTCAAGCTGGAGCACCCGTACGATGAATCCGTTTTCCGTGGGCTTCAAGACCCTGTTCTTCAAAGAGATCCTGCGCTTCTGGAAGGTCGCCACGCAGACCATCGCCGCGCCCGTCGTCAGCGCGATGCTGTATCTGCTGATCTTCGGCCACGTGCTGGACGGCCGCGTGCAGATGCTCGACGGCGTGAGCTACACGTCGTTCCTCGTCCCCGGCCTCGTGATGATGAGCGTGCTGCAGAATGCGTTCGCCAACTCGTCGTCCTCGCTGATCCAGTCCAAGATCACCGGCAACCTCGTGTTCATCCTGCTGCCGCCGCTGTCGCACGTGGAGATCCTGTCGGCGTACGTGGTGGCCTCCGTCGTGCGCGGGCTGGCCGTCGGTTTCGGCGTGTTCATCATCACGGCGTGGTTCGCCCACCTGTCGTTCGTGGCGCCGCTGTGGATCATCGTGTTCGCGCTGCTGGGCGCCGGCATCCTGGGCACGCTCGGCGTCATCGCCGGCATCTGGGCGGAAAAATTCGACCAGTTGGCCGCGTTCCAGAACTTTTTGATCACGCCTGCAACATTTTTGGCGGGCGTGTTCTATTCCATTAAGAAACTTCCGCCGTTCTGGCTGGCGGTCTCGCATTTCAACCCGTTCTTTTATATGATTGACGGGTTCCGCTATGGTTTCTTCGGCCAGTCCGACGTGTCGCCCTGGACCAGCCTGGGCATCGTCGCCGTCTTCTTCGTGGCCCTGGCCGCTATCGCAATCAATCTGCTTCGTCGCGGCTACAAACTGCGGCACTGACAAAACATGGTTACTACACCCGAACTCATTCACGGCTACATCCAAAACGGCCTGGCGTGCACCCACCTGGAAGTCGAGGGCGACGGCCAGCATTTCAGCGCCGTCATCGTCTCGCCCGCGTTTGCCGGCAAGAGCCGTATCCAGCGCCACCAGATCGTCTACGCCGCCCTGGGCGACCGCATGCGCGAAGAAATCCATGCGCTGTCGATGAAGACGCTGACCCCGGAAGAGTACCAAGGATAAGCCATGGACAAGCTCCAGATCGTCGGCGGCAAGCGCCTGAACGGTGACATTCCCATCTCGGGCGCCAAGAACGCGGCGCTCCCGATCCTGTGCGCGGGCCTCCTGACGGCCGGCGACCTGCGGCTGTCGAACGTGCCGCGCCTGCACGACGTGCGCACGATGCTGCGCCTGCTCGAACAGACCGGTTTGAAAGTCACGCAGGACGACGAGAACGTCGTGCTGAACGGATCGGCCATCGACACCCTCGTCGCACCGTACGAGCTGGTCAAGACGATGCGCGCATCGATTCTCGTGCTGGGCCCGATGCTGGCGCGCTTCGGCGAAGCCAAGGTGTCGCTGCCGGGCGGCTGCGCGATCGGTTCGCGTCCCGTCGACCAGCACATCAAGGGCCTGCGCCAGATGGGTGCCGAGATCACGATCGAAGGCGGCTATATTTTCGCGAAGGCGGCGCGCCTCAAGGGTGCGCGCATCCACACGGACATGATCACCGTGACCGGCACGGAAAACCTGCTGATGGCCGCCGTCCTGGCCGAGGGCGAGACGATCCTGGAAAACGCGGCGCGCGAGCCGGAAGTGACGGACCTCGCGAACATGCTCGTCGCGATGGGCGCGAAGATCGACGGCATCGGCACCGACCGCCTCGTGATCCAGGGCGTCGACAGCCTGCACGGCACCGAGCATTCGGTGATCTCGGACCGCATCGAGGCGGCTACTTTTCTCTGCGCCGTGGCGGCGACGGGCGGCGACATCCGCATTACCCGCACCCGCACGGACATCTTCGACGCGGGCCTCGACAAGCTGCGCGAGATGGGTGTCGCGCTCACCGTCGAAGGCGACAGCATCCGCGCGCGCATGGACGCACGCCCGCAGCCGGTCTCGTTCCGCACCACGGAATACCCGGGCTTCCCGACCGACATGCAGGCGCAGTTCATGGCCGTGAACACGATCGCGAACGGCCCGAGCCGCGTCACCGAAACCATCTTCGAAAACCGCTTCATGCACGTGCAGGAAATGAACCGCCTGGGCGCGCAGATCTCCACCGAGGGCAACACGGCCTTCATCAAGGGCGTCGACCGCCTCGTCGGCGCGCCCGTGATGGCGACCGACCTGCGCGCCTCGGCCTCGCTGGTGATCGCCGGCCTGGCCGCCGAGGGCACGACCCTCGTCGACCGCATCTATCACCTCGATCGCGGGTATGACCGGATGGAGGCGAAGTTGTCGGCGGTGGGGGCGGACATCGTCCGGATCAAATAAAGACAAGAACAGGGACGACCGCGCTCTCAACCCACGTCGTCCCCGCGCAGGCGGGGACCCAATTTTGCAAGCGCTAACGAAACGCAAACAGCACTTGGGTTCCCGCCTCCGCGGGAACGACGGTGTAGGGCGCGGGTCCAAAACTAACGCAGTCACATGAACGACATCACTCAGGACAGCTCGCAGCTCATCCTCGCCCTCTCGAAGGGCCGCATTTTCGAAGACACGCTGCCGCTGCTGGCCGCGGCCGGCATCGAGGTACTGGAAAATCCGGAAACCTCGCGCAAGCTGATCCTCGCCACCAACGACCCCGGCGTGCGCGTGCTGATCGTGCGCGCCACCGACGTGCCGACCTATGTCCAGCATGGCGCCGCCGACTTCGGCGTGGCCGGCAAGGACGTGCTGCTCGAGCATGGCGGCGAAGGCCTGTACCAACCGATCGACCTGAAAATTGCCTGCTGCCGCATGTCCGTGGCCGTCAACGCCGGCTTCGACTACGAGAACGCCGTGCGCCAGGGCGCGCGCCTGCGCGTGGCGACCAAGTTCGTGCACACGGCGCGCGAGCACTTCGCCAAGAAGGGCGTGCACGTCGACCTGATCAAACTGTATGGTTCGATGGAACTGGCGCCGCTGGTCGGCCTGTCGGACGCCATCGTCGACGTCGTGTCGACGGGCGGCACGCTGCGCGCCAACAACCTGGTCGAAGTCGAAAAGATCATGGAGATCTCGTCGCGCCTCGTCGTCAACCAGGCCGCGCTGAAACTCAAGCGCGAGCGCCTGCAACCGATCATCGACGCGTTCGAACGCGCGTCCAAGCGCGAAGGCTGAACCCATGTCGATCACGATCCGCAAACTCGATTCCAGCGCCGCCGGCTTCCAGCAGACCCTGAATACCCTGCTCGCGTTCGAAGCCGAGACCGACGACGCCATCGAATCGGCCGTGGCGAAGATCCTCGCCGACGTGAAGGCGCGCGGCGACGCCGCCGTGCTGGAATACACGAACAAATTCGATCGTCTTCCGAACGGTGGCGCCACCAGCATGGCCGCCCTCGACGTCACACAGGAAGAACTGCAGGAAGCACTGGACTCGCTGCCGGAATCGCAACGCGCCGCGTTGCGCACGGCCGCCGAGCGCATCCGCGTGTTCCACGAGCGCCAGAAGCAGGAACTGAACGGTTTTACGTACACCGAACCTGACGGCACGGTGCTGGGCCAGCGCGTCACGCCGCTCGACCGCGTGGGCATCTACGTCCCGGGCGGCAAGGCCGCGTATCCGTCGTCCGTGCTGATGAACGCGATTCCTGCCAGGGTCGCGGGCGTGCAGGAAATCGTGATGGTTGTGCCGACGCCGGATGGCGTCAAGAACCGCATGGTGCTGGCCGCCGCGGCGATCGCCGGGGTCACGCGCGTGATCACCATCGGCGGCGCGCAGGCCGTCGGCGCGCTCGCGTACGGCACGGCGACGATTCCGCCGGTCGATAAGATCGTCGGCCCGGGCAATGCGTACGTCGCCGCCGCCAAGCGCCGCGTGTTCGGCACGGTCGGCATCGACATGATCGCGGGCCCGTCGGAAATCCTCGTGCTGTGCGACGGCACGACGGACCCGGACTGGGTCGCGATGGACCTGTTCTCGCAGGCCGAGCACGACGAGTTGGCGCAGGCCATCCTGCTGTGCCCCGACGCCGCTTACATCGCGCAGGTCGAGGCGAGCATCCACAAATTGCTGCCGACGATGCCGCGCAAGGCGACGATCGCCACGTCGATGACGGACCGCGGCGCCCTGATCAAGGTGCGCGACATGGATGAAGCGTGCGCCATCGCCAACGCCATCGCGGCCGAGCACCTGGAGATCTCCGCCGAGGACCCGCAGCAGTGGGCGGACAAGATCCGCCACGCGGGCGCGATGTTCCTCGGCCGCTTCTCGTCCGAATCGCTGGGCGACTACTGCTGCGGCCCGAACCACGTGCTGCCGACGTCGCGCACGGCGCGTTTCTCGTCGCCGCTGGGCGTGTACGATTTCCAGAAGCGCTCGTCGATCCTGTTCGTGTCGCAGGCCGGCGCGCAGACCCTCGGCAAGGTCGCGGCCGAACTCGCGTACGGCGAGGGCTTGCAGGCGCACGCGCGCAGCGCGGAGCTCAGGATTCGGCCGGAATCATGACGGCCTGGCTCGATCAGGTCTTCTGCGAGGATGCGCTGGCCGGCATGGCGCGCATCCCCGACGGCAGCATCGACCTGATCCTGACGGACCCGCCGTATAATCTCGGCAAGGATTACGGCAACGGCTCGGACCAGCAGAGCGTGGAAGATTACCTCGCCTGGACCGAGCGCTGGATCGATTGTGCGCTGCCCAAGCTGAAGGACAACGGCAGCCTGTACATCTTTCTCACCTGGCGCTTCGCGCCGGAGATCTTCGTCATGCTCAAGCGGCGCATGACGATGATGAACGAGATCATCTGGGACCGCCGCGTCCCCTCGATGGGGGGCAGCACCAGGAGCTACAGCTCGGTGCACGACACCATCGGCTTCTTCGTGAAGCGCAAGGATTATTATTTCGACTTGGACGCCGTACGTATCCCGTACGACGCCGCGACGAAGAAGGCGCGATCGCGCTCGATCTTCGTGGGCGCCAAGTGGCTGGAAGTGGGTTACAACCCGAAGGACTTGTGGAGCGTGTCGCGACTGCATCGCGAACATGCGGAACGGGTCGACCATCCGACGCAGAAACCGCTCGAGATCATCGAGCGCATGGTCAAGGCGTCATGCCCGCCGGGCGGCGTCGTGCTCGACCCGTTCATGGGCAGCGGCACGACGGCGCTGGCCGCCAAACGCCTCGGCCGGCATTTCACCGGTTTCGAACTGAACCCCGCTTACTGCGCGACCATCGCGGAACGTTTGTCCGCCCCCGCGCAGCCGGCCACCAGGAAACGCAAAGGCGCCCGCGCCGACGTTTCAACCACCGCCACCGAAGGAGTGAACCAAGCATGAGCAGGACCAGCATCGACAACCTCATCGCCAACACGATCCGCGAAGACGTCCGGTCCGGCCATGTCTACAACGTCCCGGATTCGAGCGGCTACATCAAGCTGGACGCGATGGAAAACCCGTACCAGCTGCCGGATGCGCTGCGCGCGGAACTGGCCCGGCGCCTGGCGGATGCGGTCCTGAACCGCTATCCGGTGCCGTCGTATGCCGGCATCAAGGAACGCATCCGCGCCCGGCTGGGCGTGCCGGCCGGGTTCGACGTCATCCTTGGCAACGGCTCCGACGAGATCATCTCGATCCTGTGCACCGCGACGGCGCGCCAGGATAAACGCGCGGTCGTGCTGGCGCCGATCCCGGCCTTCGTGATGTTCCAGCGCTCGGCCCAGTTCGCGGGCATGGACTTCGTCGGCGTGCCGTTGAAGGCCGACTTCTCGCTCGACCGCGCCGCCATGCTGGCCGCGATCGCCGAGCACAAGCCGAGCCTCGTGTTCCTGGCCTACCCGAACAACCCGACCGGCAACCTGTACGACGAAGCGGACATGATCGCCATCATCGAAGCGCTGGGAGAAAACGGCATCGTCGTCGCCGACGAGGCCTATCACCCGTTCGCCCGCACGAGCTTCATGGACAAGCTGCCGCAGTATCCGAACCTGGTCGTGATGCGCACGCTGTCGAAGCTGGGCCTGGCCGGCATCCGCCTCGGGTATCTCGCCGCGGCGCCCGCCCTGCTGGAACAGTTCGACAAGGTGCGGCCGCCGTACAACGTCAACGTACTGACGCAGGTGGCGGCGGAATTCGCGCTCGACCACGTGGAAGTGCTGGACGAGCAGGCCGCCCGCCTGAACGACGCGCGCACCGAGTTGGCCGCCGCGATGGCCGCGCTGCCGGGCGTGACGGTGTTTCCGTCGAGCGCCAATTTCATCACCGTGCGCGTGCCGGACGCCGACAAGACCTGCGCTAAACTGTTCGCGGAACGGGTGCTGATTAAAAATTTGAGTAGAATGCATGAATTGCTGGCCAATTGCATCCGTGTTACGGTCAGCACCCCGGAAGAAAACTCCGTATTCCTGAATGCCCTGAAGGCTTCGCTGCAAGCCTGAACACCGCCGAGCACCTAGCAATGACCCGCACCGCAGAAATCACGCGCAATACGAGCGAGACGCAGATTCGCGTCGCGCTCAACCTGGACGGCACCGGCCGCCAGAAACTCAATACCGGGGTGCCGTTCCTGGACCACATGCTGGACCAGATCGCCCGCCACGGCCTGATCGACCTCGAAGTCGAGGCCGTCGGCGACCTGCACATCGACGACCACCACACCGTCGAGGACACCGGCATCACGCTGGGCATGGCGGTGGCCAAGGCCATCGGCGATAAAAAGGGGATCCGGCGCTACGGCCACGCCTACGTGCCGCTGGACGAGGCGCTGTCGCGCGTCGTGATCGACTTTTCCGGCCGTCCGGGCCTGGAATGGCATGTGCCGTTCACCCGCGCGACGATCGGCCGCTTCGACGTGGATCTCACCATCGAGTTCTTCCGCGGCTTCGTCAACCACGCCGGCGTGACGCTGCACGTCGACAACCTGCGCGGCGTGAACGCCCATCACCAGTGCGAGACCGTGTTCAAGGCGTTCGGCCGCGCGCTGCGCATGGCGTCCGAGCTGGATGCGCGCGCCGCGGGCACGATCCCGTCGACCAAGGGCAGCCTGTAACGCGACGGAAGAAAGAATGACGAACAAGATTGTTGTGATCGATGGGGTGGGCAACCTGCGCTCGGTGGCACAGGCCCTGCGCGCCGTCGCGCCCGAGGCCGATGTGCGGATTTCCAACGACCCGGCCGTGATCGACGCGGCCGACCGCGTCGTGCTGCCGGGCCAGGGCGCGATGCGCGACTGCATGCAGAGCCTGCGCGAATCCGGCGCCGAGGACGCGCTGCTGCGCGCGACCCGCACCCGTCCCGTGATGGGCGTGTGCGTGGGCGAGCAGATGCTGTTCGAGATGAGCGAGGAGGGCGATGCGCCCGGCCTGGGCCTGCTGCCCGGGAAGGTGGTGCGCTTCCAGCTCGACGGCCGATTGCAGGCCGACGGCTCGCGCTTCAAGGTGCCGCAGATGGGCTGGAACCGGGTGCGCCAGGCGCGCGCCCACGCGCTGTGGAACGGCGTGGCCGACAACAGCTATTTTTATTTCGTGCACAGCTATTTCGCGGTGCCGGACGACGCCGCGCACACCATCGGCGAGACCGACTACGGCGCGCCGTACTGCTGTGCGGTCGCCAGGGACAACATCGTCGCGACCCAGTTCCACCCCGAGAAAAGTGCCGCTGCCGGTTTGCAGCTGTACAAGAACTTCGTTCACTGGAATCCGTAATTTCCGCCGTCAACCCGGCCATTAACCTAATCGATACCGACCATGCTGCTGATCCCCGCCATCGACCTGAAAGACGGTCACTGCGTTCGCCTGAAACAAGGCGATATGGACCTCGCCACCGTGTTTTCCGAAGATCCCGCCGAGATGGCGCTGCACTGGCTGAAGAAAGGTGCGCGCCGTCTGCACCTGGTCGATCTGAACGGCGCGTTCGCGGGCAAACCGAAGAACGAAGACGCGATCAAATCGATCCTGCGCGTCGTGCAGGACTACGCCACGGACAATGAGCTGGACGAGATCCCGGTCCAGCTGGGCGGCGGCATCCGCGACCTCGACACCATCGAGCGCTACCTGGACGACGGCATCACCTACATCATCGTCGGCACCGCCGCGGTGAAGAACCCGGGCTTCCTGCACGACGCCTGCGGCGCCTTCCCGGGCAGTATCATCGTCGGCCTGGACGCCAAGGACGGCAAGGTCGCGACGGACGGCTGGAGCAAGATGTCCGGCCACGAAGTCATCGACCTCGCGCAGAAGTTCGAAGGCTACGGCGTGGAATCGATCGTCTACACCGACATCGGCCGCGACGGCATGATGGGCGGCGTGAACATCGAAGCGACCGTGCGCCTCGCGCAGGCCGTGCGCATCCCGATCATCGCCTCGGGCGGCCTGCACAACCTGGCCGACGTGGAAGCGCTGTGCGCCGTGCAGGACGAGGGCATCGAGGGCGTGATCTGCGGCCGTTCGATCTACGAAGGCACGCTCGACCTGGCCAGCGCGCAGGAGCGCGCGGACGCATTGACCGAGGGCGCGCAGGCGTAAAGGCCGCCACCCCTGAAACCGTCGTCCCCGCGCAGGCGGGGACCCAAGGTTTGCGCGCATATCGACTGCGCGTGCAAATTGGGCCCATGCCTGCGCAGGGGCGACGAGCTAACTTAGTAATCTTATGCTCACAAAACGCATCATCCCCTGCCTGGACGTCACCGGCGGCCGCGTCGTCAAGGGCGTCAACTTCACCGAACTGCGCGACGCCGGCGACCCGGTCGAGATCGCACGCCGCTACAACGAGCAGGGCGCCGACGAGCTCACCTTCCTCGACATCACGGCGTCCAGCGACGGCCGCGACCTGATCCTGCCGATCATCGAGGCCGTGGCATCGACCGTGTTCATCCCGCTGACCGTGGGCGGCGGCGTGCGCAAGGTCGAGGACGTGCGCCGGCTGCTGAACGCCGGCGCCGACAAGGTGTCGATGAACACCTCGGCCGTGACCAATCCGCAGCTCGTGTACGACGCCTCGCAGAAGCACGGCTCGCAATGCATCGTCGTCGCCATCGACGCGAAGCAGGTCGCGCCCGGCAAGTGGGAAGTGTTTACCCACGGCGGCCGCAACGCGACCGGCCTCGATGCCGTCGAATGGGCCCGCAAGATGGAAAGCCTGGGCGCCGGCGAACTGCTGCTGACCAGCATGGACCGCGACGGCACCAAGTCCGGCTTCGACCTGGGCCTGACGCGCGCCGTGTCGGACGCGGTCGGCATTTCCGTGATCGCTTCCGGCGGCGTGGGCGGCCTGCAGGACCTGGCCGACGGCGTGCTGAAAGGCCATGCGGACGCCGTGCTGGCCGCCAGCATTTTTCATTACGGGCAGCACACGGTCGGCGAGGCGAAGCGCTTCATGGCCGAACGCGGCATCCCGATGCGCCTCGACTGACTGATGGAACCGACGACCATGGTGACTCCGACCACCCCCCCGACGATCCCGGCCCAACCCTGGCTCAAGAAAGTCCAATGGGACGAGCACGGCCTCGTGCCGGTGATCGCCCAGGAAGCCGGCAGCGGCGACATCCTGATGTTCGCCTGGATGAACCGCGAAGCCCTGGCCCGGACCGTGGAGCTGGGCGAGGCCGTGTACTGGAGCCGCTCGCGCAAGAAGCTGTGGCACAAGGGCGAAGAGTCCGGCCACGTGCAGAAAGTGCTGGAAATCCGCCTCGACTGCGACGAAGACGTGGTGCTGCTGAAGGTCGAGCAGGCCGGCGGCATCGCCTGCCACACCGGCCGCCATTCCTGCTTCTTCCAGAAGTTCGAGGACGGCGACTGGCACAGCGTCGAGCCGGTGCTGCAGGACCCGGACACCATCTACACCAACCCGAAAAAGAGTAAATGAGCACGCAACTGGAACGCCTGGCGGCACTGATCGAAACCCGCAAGCCGGCCAACGGCGGCGACCCGTCGTCCTCGTATGTGGCCAAGCTGTTCGCCAAGGGCGACGACGCGATCCTGAAAAAGATCGGCGAGGAAGCCGTCGAGACCGTGATGGCCGCGAAGGACGTGCGCGCCGGCGCGGACGTCTCGAAGCTGCTGTACGAAACGGCCGACCTGTGGTTCCATTCGATCGTCCTGCTGGCGCAGTTCGGCCTCACGCCGCAGCAGGTGCTGGACGAACTGGCGCGGCGCGAAGGCATTTCCGGCATCGAAGAAAAAGCGTCGCGTCCGCAAGACTGACCAAGACTGGAGAGAACATGGACAACTGCATCTTCTGCAAGATCGCCGCCCGGCAGATTCCGGCCAGCGTGGTGTACGAGGACGACGAATTGCTCGCGTTCAAGGACATCAACCCGGCGGCGCCCGTGCACCTGCTCGTGATCCCGAAGCAGCACGTGGCCACCTTGTCCGATTGCACCGATGCGCACGCGACCATCCTCGGCAAGATGCTGGCGCTGGCGCCGAAGCTGGCGGCTGAACACGGCATCGCCGTGAAAACCGGTCCGGACGGCCAGCGCAGCGGCGGCTACAAGACGCTGTTCAACGTCGGCCCGGACGGCGGCCAGGAGGTGTATCACCTGCACCTGCACGTGTACGGCGGCCCGCGTCCGTGGCGCGGCCTGGGCACGTAAGAGCGGGAACGGGGCCTGGTCTTTTTCCCTGAAGGAAAGAGGGCATTCTTGCCCTGCATCGCTTATACTGGCGTAGCTTTACGCTTACGCTGATCGGGCTGCTGCCCGGCAAGGAGAAAACAATGGGTTCGATGAGTATCTGGCACTGGCTGATCGTGCTGGTCGTGGTGGTGGTGGTGTTCGGTACGGGCAAGCTGCGCAATGCGGGCTCGGACCTGGGCAAGGCCGTCAAGGGTTTCAAGGATGGCGTGAAGGGCGACGAAGACAAGGCCCCGGGCCAATCGACCGCGCAGCCGCCGCAACAGGTGGCCGACAAGTCGACGATCGACGTCGACGCGCGCGAAAAAACGCGCCACTGATCCCGTTACCCGTCCATGATCGATCTCGGTCTTACCAAACTCGCCATCATCGGCGCGGTGGCGCTGGTCGTGATTGGCCCGGAGAAATTGCCTAAGGTGGCGCGCATGGCCGGCACCCTGTACGGCCGCGCCCAGCGCTACCTGCACGAGGTGAAATCCGAGGTCTCGCGCGAGATCGAGATGGAGGAGTTGCGCAACCTCCACAAGGATATCCAGGACAGCGCGCAAAGCTTCAAGTCCGAGGTGGAGACGTTCAAGTCCGAGGTCGAGACCACCGTCTCGGGCCATATGGGCGAGGTCGAATCCGCCTGGCGCGGCGACACGGCCGTCATGCCCACGACGGCCACGCCGGACGACATCGAGCGCAAGGCGCGCGACTTCCGCCGCAAGAAGCTGGCCAAGACGTCGAGCATGCCGGCCTGGTACAAGAACCGCCAGGGCACGCGCCAGCACGTGCTGTCCGGCGCCGCGCGCGTGCGCAAATTCCGCCCCGGCGCCACCTCCAACACCAAATTTTTCTAGATGACGGCCACCTCCGGACGCCGCATCCTTGCGCCAGATGACTGAAGAAACCGCGGGCGAAGAAACCTTCATCTCCCACCTGGTCGAGCTGCGCGACCGCCTGATCAAGGCGACGTACGGCATCGTCCTCGCATGCATCGCGCTGCTGGTGTGGCCGGGCCCGGCACGCATCTACGATTTCCTCGCCGCGCCCATGCTGGCCGCGCTGCCGGCCGGCTCCAAGATGATCGCCACGGGCGTCGTCTCGCCGTTCCTCGTGCCGATGAAGGTCACCTTGCTGATCGCCTTCATCCTCGCGCTGCCGTGGGTGTTCTACCAGGTCTGGGCGTTCGTCGCGCCCGGGCTGTACGCGCACGAAAAGCGGCTCGTGCTGCCGCTCGTGATCTCGTCGTCGTTCCTGTTCATCGCGGGCGTGGCGTTCTGCTATTTCTTCGTGTTCGGCCGCATCTTCCACTTCATCGGCAATTTTTCTCCGAATTCCATCGCGGTGATGCCGGACATCGAGAATTACCTCGATTTCGTGATGTCCATGTGCCTCGCGTTCGGCGCCACGTTCGAGGTGCCGGTGGTCGTCGTGATCCTCGTGCGCATGGGCATCGTCAGCGTCGAGAAGCTGCGCTCGATCCGTCCGTACGCCATCGTCGGCGCGTTCGTGATCGCCGCCGTCGTGACCCCGCCGGACGCCGTCAGCCAGCTGGCGCTGGCCGTGCCGATGTGCCTGCTGTTCGAGCTGGGCCTCATCATGGCGCCGATCTTCGTGCGGGTGACGCAGGCGCCGGAGGAACACGCCTGAGCGTGCATCCCGCTCCCTGAACGACGGCGCCTGCGGGCGCCGTTTTCATTACCGCCGGCGGTTGTGAAATCGCGGATCGAGCACGATACAATCTATTTTGTTGCTGTTAAAATATTAACTTCAACGAATATTGTGTCGCGACTATGAGCATTATCGGCTGGATACGTGAAGGCGACGCCGCTTCCTGCGGCGGGCATGTCGAACAAGGGCACCCGACCTGCACGAGCCATGGCAAGCCGCTTGCCCATGAGGGCAGCCCCATGAAATGCAGGAAGAACTGTGTGGTCAAGGCGGGGGAGCACCACTTCACCCTGCCGGATGGCCTGCCGCAGGCCTTGCATGGCGATACGACCAGCGGCGGTTGTCCGCTGACGTCAACCCTCAACGGCATCCATGGCATCGACGATCCGTCGGACGCGCCGATCGCCACGGCCTATTTCCAGCCGGCGGCGACTGCGCTGGCCGCCGCCGGTATCGCCGCCGCACCGCTGGACGACGAGCCTTGGGTGCCCGGCCGGTACGACGACCGCTACGTACTGCTGGGGGCGAGCGACGACGAACCGCTGGCCCACGTCGACTACGCGATCGAGCGCGAGGACGGCAGCGTCGAACACGGCACCACCGACGCACACGGCCGCACGCATTTGCTCAAGCAGACGCTGGAGCAGGAACATGTGCGCGTCTACCTGGTGGACAATGCATGAGCGCCGTGCTGGACAGGAACGGCAGGCCGATGCGACTGGTCGCGGCCACGAACACGACCCCGGTGGCCGACGCCGGGACCAAGACATTACGCGTCTGCAACCATGGCAACGACGTGGTCGGCATTGCCGAGTACATGGTCGCGGAAATGCAGCGCAACCCGTTCACCGAGCAGGGCCGGAAGATGACGGAGGCGAACGCCTACGACATCGGCAAGGAACTGGAGGCTTGGCAGGCGCTGCCGTGGTACGCAAAATTCGGCGGCCCCCCCGACTATGCCGGTATCGCCATGGGCAGGAAGACGGCCGCCTACAGCATCTGGGCCGAGCGGGTGGGTCCCGGACGGCCCTGGGATCACAAGCCTATCCTGGCCGCGCGCCTGAGCAGACAAAATATCTTCCGCAAGGGTTGGCAGCGCTACGGCGACAACGATTACTTCTACGATATCTGGTCCAACATCCATTACGGCTACGTCGGCGTCGCCTGCGGTTTCAGTCCCGACGAGCTGCTGGGTGGCGCCGGACTGGCCCAGGCCGGCAGCGACATCGGACGTGACCTCGCCAAATGGCGCCTTCCTCGGGTCCAGCACCATCCTGAAAACGGCAACTGGGCCAATGCCCTCGACGATATTCCGGACCATATCTCCATCAAGCTGGGCGTGGCCTTGTACAAGCAGGCCAAGCCGGCAGCGCTGACCGTGGCCCTTCTACTCAAGGCGGTCGCCGGCGTACCCATTCCCTGGGGCAGGCGGGGAGACGTCGCCAAACGCCCGCACCAATGCTCTCCATGAAAAGGTCATCCATGCTGAAAAAACTCCTGGCCGTTGCTGGGGCAATCGCAGCGCTGTGGCTGGCGATAGGCGTGAACTCGTTTACGTTGCCGGTTGTCTTCCTGCATTACTCCTCCGCCGCCACTGCGCCGGTAACCTATTTCTTTAACGAAGACAACGACATCGTCAAGGATCAGCTGATGCCCGGAGAGAGCATCGAGTTCCGTACCGCCCGCCGTCTCCATGCCGGTTACTTCATCGACGTCAGCCTGCCGCTCGCAAGCCGCGACGGCGTGGAAATCAGGAAGCCGTTCAGCCGCGTCGACGTCTATATCGGGCCCGATACGAAGATCGAGCGCACCGTCGTGAAAACCGACTTCCTGGCCCGTATCGCTTCCAACTAGTGTCGCGTTCGACACATTGTGTAACACCAATTTAATTGCATTACGGGATTATTTGCTTAAAATGCATGTGTGTTACTAGGGAAAATTATTTTATGTCACTTTTAAGGCGATGCGGCGCGCGCAGTCAACAGGAAACAGATGCAAACAGTTGTCCAAACAATCCATGATCTGATCGTCGGCGCCGCGCAGAACAAGCGCATCCTGCGCATCTCCTTTCCGCACGACGACGGTCCGGACGCGCAATTGCTGGCCAACCAGCTCGACGCATTCGAGTCGCTGTCGCGCGACTTCGAGTACCGCGTCGAACTGCTCTCCGATAGCGCCACGCTGGCCCTGAAGGAAATGCAGGGCAAGCTGATGACGGCGGAGCTTGTGCGCGGCGATGGCTCTGTCCGTTATTTCAGCGGCTACGTCTTCAGCTTCCGCCTGGTGACGACCGATGGCGGATTCGCGTTCTATGAAGCCATCCTGGGACCGTGGCTGAAATACCTCAGCCTGCGCAAGGACAATTACCTGTTCCACGGTAAAGCGCTGCGCCAGCAGACCGAAAGCATCTTCGCCGACTATTCCGTCCTGCCCGACTGGGACTGCCGCATCCAGGGCGAGGACCTGCCGATGACGGACGCCTGCCAGTTCGACGAGACCGACCACAACTACCTGCACCGGCGCTGGGAAGCGGCCGGCTGGCATTATTGGTACGAGCACACGGCGCAGGGACACAAGCTCGTGCTGTCCGACGATTCGCGCTACGCCGACGTCATCGACGGGGCCGCTGAGGTGCGCTTCCAGAGCCAGGGCGGCGCGATCGAGGAGGACGGCATCGCCCAGTGGTCGCCGGTACGCAGCATCGCGCCGTCCAGCGTGGCCCTGACCGCATTCAACTTCAAGCGGCCGGTACCGGCCCAGGCCACCATACCGACGGTGAACCAGCAGGGAAGCGTGCTTGGTGTTGAATCCTACGAATACGCCGGCGCCTACGGCTTCAGGGACCGCCAGGATGGGGACCGCCTGGCGCGGCTGCGCATGGAAGAGGCTGAAGCGGCCGCCAAGCATTTCGAAGGCAGCGGCAACAATCGCTTCGTCCAGCCGGGGCGCTGGTTCCGCCTGTGCGACCACTTCCTCGCCGGTACCGGCTTGCCCGACGACGACGGCAAGGATGAATTCCTGGTCCTGGAAGTGCGCCACGTGGCGCGCAACAATTATTTGCAGAACACCCTCCCGGCGGACTACAGCAATACCATGCGCTGCATCCGCAGGCAGATTCCCTGGCGTCCCGGGCGCGGCTACAACAGCACCGACACGCGTATCCTGGCGCCCCAGACGGCAACCGTGGTGGGGCCGCAGGGACCGGACAGCATTCACACCGACGAGTACGGCCGCATCCGCGTCCAGTTCCACTGGGATCGCGAAGGCGCCGAGGACGAGCGCAGCTCGGCTTGGCTGCGCGTGGCCAGTTCGTGGGCCGGCGGCGAACTGGGCGCGGCGGCGGTGCCCCGTGTGGGCAGCGAGGTGATCGTGCAGTGGCTGGGCGGCTCGCCGGACCGCCCCATCGTTACCGGCAGCGTCTTTAACGAACGCAATATGCCGCCCTGGCAGCAGCCGACCCAGCATGCGTTGACCGGCCTGCGCAGCCGCGAGCTGGCACCCAACACCGGCAATGCCGCAGGCGGGCGCAGCAACCACCTGATCCTGGACGACACCTACGACAAGATCCAGGCGCAGCTCAAGAGCGACCACCAGCACAGCCAGCTCTCGCTGGGCTACATCACACGCGTGGAAGACAACAGCGGACGCAAGGACGAGCGCGGCGAGGGCTGGGAACTGGCCACCAATGCCTGGGGCGTCGCGCGCGCCGGCATGGGCATGCTCCTCACGACCGAGGCGCGCGACAACGCCGCCGGCCACGCCAAGGACATGGGCGAGACGGTCGGCCGCCTGAACGCCGCGCGCGAGCGCCACGACCAGATGGGCGACCTGGCCCGGCAGCACCTGGCGCAGCAGGCGGACGTCGACCAGGCGGCGACCGGCGCGGCGCTCGCCGCGCAGAACGAGGCCATCCGCGGCAGCGGCAAGGCGCAGGGCGAATTGAGCGAGCCGCAACTCGTGCTGTCCAGTCCGGCCGGTATCGCCGCCAGCACGGCGCGCAGCACACATCTGCAGAGCGACCGCCACACCGTGCTGACCACCGGCGAACACTTGTCGATCTCGACCGGCAAGAGCCTGCTGGCGAGCCTGACCGAGAAACTCAGCGTGTTCGTCTACAAGGCGGGCATGAAGCTGTTCGCGGCCAAGGGCAAGGTGGAAATCCAAGCGCAGAGCGACAACGTCGAGATCATCGCCGAACAAGTGCTCAAGCTGATCAGCACCAAGCAAAACATCGAGATCGCGGCGGACAAGGAAATCCTGCTGCATGCGGGCGGCAGCTTCATCCGAATCAGCGCCAAGGGCATCGAACAGGGAACCGCCGGCAACTGGGAGGCCCACGCCGCCAGCCATGCCGCGACCGGCCCGCAGAACCTGGATGCCTCGTTCGCCGCGATGCCGGCCGCTGAAGTCGGCCCGCACAGCCTGCGCTTCGCCTTCCCTGGCGCGGACGCCGCCGTCGTGGCGCTGGGCGTGGTCGGCAAGCCGTACCGCATCCTCGACAAGCTGGGCAAGCAGGTCGCGGCTGGCGTCGTGGGAGAGGACGGGCGCCTGCCGCGCCTGGAATTCCCGGACAACGACCAGCTCACGCTGCACGTTGGCGAGGACAGCTGGCGCAGCGTCAAGCTGGAGGGGAGCGAACCGATGCCCGAATTCGAGCGGCTGGACGACGAGTTCTACCGCGAAGAGGACGAAGCGGAGCCGGCATTCGCACCGGAAGATTTCGGCCCCTATGCTTCCAGGCTGGAAGGTCTCGATGGATCGCTCCACCTGAGCCCTAATCTGCTTCGCAAACTCATTACCAATCCCGAAGGGGACGATTAAGTCATGATCAAGAGCATTTTCAAAACACTGGTACTGGCATCTTGCGTGGCACTGGCAGGCGGCGCCATTGCCGCGACACCGACCGGCGCCACCAGCGTGTCGTCGGAACAGCAAGGCATGCATCAGTGGCAGGTCTTGGGTGGCAAACTTATTTTGATCAATGGTGCGTACCAGGATGTCCTCGTCTACAAGCGCAGCCTGACGTTCTACTTCGAAAGCAAGCCTGGCGAAGAGTGGTTGCACGCCCCGATCATCGACGGCGACAAACGGAATGCATTCACTTGGTTCAGCATTTCCCAGGGTGAGCAGACCGTCGCGGATGCTGCCGTGGTGGCCCGCGCCAACAGCGTCGAGGTCGTGATCGCCGAAACCAAACCCCGCGTCGTTGCGCCGATCTCCGTGACTTGGTACCGGTTCACCGAGGCCGGCGACGACGAGACGGACGGCCCCGCTTATTTCTTCAAGAAGACTTCCGCCACGACCTACCCCGCCAATGCCAAGTTGACGGTCGAGCAGGTGCTGAAAAAAGAAGTCGCCGCCAAAATGAAGAAATAGGACTACAGTCATGAGTCGCGAATTCATCAGCGCCAGATATGACGCCGAGACCCTGACCGTGGATTACGTCGGTGACGACGGTACGCACCTGCTGCGTACCGGCGGCACGATCGCCTGGCGCTTCAACAACCCCGGCAATATCCGTCCACCCCGGAAGGGCAAGCAGCTGATCATGGGCGCCATCGGCATCGGCAAGACCAAGAAAAATGCCTCGTTCCTGATATTCAAGAGTTACGCCGAGGGCCGGCTGCAGAAGAAGCAATTGCTGCGCCGCGCCTACAACGACCGTACCATCTATACGATGCTGACCGGGATTCCCAACCCCGATGTACCGGGGACGCTGATGAAGGGATATGCGCCGGCCACGGACGATAACGATCCGCTGCGTTACGCCAATGCGATCAGCAAACATACGGGCTTGCCGATCACGATCAGATTGAGCGACATTTCCGATGCCAAGCTGGAAGAGGTCCTCGATGCCATGGAAAAGTTCGAAGGCTTCCATGCCAGTCAGAATACGCGCCACGAACTGGAAGTTCCGACCACGTTGGTGACCGTCTCCGACGGTGCGATGCCGAAACCGGACCTGCCGGCGCAGATCAAGATCGGCGACAAGACCTACGAAAAAAAGACGGACCCCAGCGGCCAGTTGCCCAGGATCGCCCACACGCAGCCCGGCAAGAAAGTCGAGATCCATTTCCCTGATGTGACGGGCGTCTGGAAAAAGCAGTTCGAGTTCGTGATGGACGGCGTGTCCAGTGCCTATGTGCTGCTGCACGACCTTGTCAGCTACGAAGCACCCACCGCGCCGAAGAAGCCGCCGGCCAGCGTGACCAACCCCGCGCGCAAGCCGTTCGACCACGTCGTGGCGCAGAAGGAAACCCTCGGCGTCCTGGCCGGACGCTTCGGCACGACCGTGGCCGAGATCATGAAGGACAATCCCGCCATCAAGGATCCTGCCAGGATCTACGTCGGCCAGGTGATCGGTATCTATGGCCCGCCGTCGGGCCAGCGAAGGACACCCGCGGCGCGTCCGGCGCCCAAGGCGAAACCGAAGCCGGCAGCGGGTGCGAAGCCGCCAGCGGCCACGCCGCCTGCGACCGGCGCCGACCTGACGCGCAGCAAGAAAGGCGCCGGTGAGCCGCTGGCCATCGTACCGGCCGACCAGAAGACGGCGCCATGGATGCCCGTGGCGATCGCGGAAGCGAAGAAATGGGCCGGAATGAAAGAGGACGTCATCACCAAGACCGGGAATTTCCACAAGCGCGTCGGCCTGGGCGGCAACATGGTGACCACGCCCTGGTGTGCATCGTTCGCCAATTATTGCCTGATGACGGCCGGCGCGCCTTACGAGAAGAGTGCCTCGTCGCAGTTCGCAACCTGGTCGAAGAAGTTCAAGAAGATCGACAAGCCCGTGTATGGTGCCCTCATGGTCATGCGTAACTATGTAAAAACAACAGGCAAGGCGCACGGGACCGGACACGTCACATTCGTATATGGCAAGACGAAAAAGGGAACGATTGCCGGCCTCGGCGGCAATCAGAGCGATCGCTTGAAGGTATCGGAGTATTTCTTGACAGCCGTTTCTGCGCGTTTCCCCCTAAAGGACGGCACGATACTTGAGCAGAAGTTTCATGGCTTTTATATTCCGGTGACTTACGATCAATACGCAAAAAGTCAGGGTGAACCCGAGACCATCGATGTCGATGACGTCAACAATAATTTCCTGAACATTAAAGCCGTATCCGGCGCAAACGAGAAAACACAATGATGAGCAAATCCACGAAAGCGATCATCGTGCTGGGCCTGTCCATCGGCACCGTGGCAGCCCATGCCGGCTCGCCGGACGGTATGAGCGTTGCTGCCATCGGCAGCACGGCGGCCGCACCATTCACCGCTGCGGTGACGCGTTTTTTTTCCGACTACAAACGCGATGGGATTAGTTGCGGCGACGATGCCTTGCGCATCGAGCGCATTTACACAACAGGCTTGCCACGGCAAATCACCAGCGAGTTGGCGCTTGCTGCCGCGGGTGACAGAGCCAGGCACAAGAAGCTCGCGAAGATATTGACCAGCTACCGCGGCGATTCGCTTGACCATGGCTTCGATGCGGTCCTCGCCTACGACGTCAAGGACGGACAACTGCGTCTATATGGCATTTCCGGCAGTTTGCACCAAGACGTACTGGAATCGCATCTGTCCGTGGAGGCAGCGCAGGACCAGCAGAAATTCAACATCGCAGCCTGCAAAGTGCTCGCAAGCCTGCCAGTGCTGGTCACGCCTTGATACGGATTCGAATGAACTACACGACGACCACATTGTTCAAATACGTAGTCATGCTGGCCGCAATGATCACCGGCGCCACCGCAGCCCATGCCGGCTCTCCCGACGGATTGAGTATCGCCGCCGTCGGAAACGCATCGGGCGCGCCCTATACCGGCGCGATCAAGCAATTCGTCGCGGACCACCACGCCCGCGAGGTCGCCGACTGCAACCAGAGCATGCTCAATGTCGCCAATGTCTACTTCACTAACCTGCCGCCGCAACTGACCGGCGACCTGGCCGTGGCCGCCGTGCACGACAAGGCCAAGCGCAAGCGGCTCGGCAAGCTGCTCACGCGCTTTCGCGACGCGACGCTCGACCACGGTTTCGATGCCGCGCTGGCGTACGAGGTCAAGGATGGGAAAGTGCGCCTGTACGGCATCTCCGGCGACCCCGACGAAAAAGTCCTCGTATCGAGCCTGACCCTGGACGAGGCGCAGGACCAGAAAAAATTCAATGTCGCCGTGTGCAAGGCCGTTGCCAGCTTGTTCGTGCTGGCCGAACCTTGAGCACCAAGTCTTAATCCACCGTGATTGGCAGGTCGCGGCCCGCCAGCGCCACCTGCCCCGCGAAATCCGCCGCGTAGATGCGCAGCACGTAATCGCCCGGTTCGAGGCCATCCAATTTCCACGTGCCGGGCAGCGCCACGCCATCCCGCAGCGTGTTGTTGACGGCATAGGCAAATACGGTGGCCTTGCTGCCGTAGACCGTGATGCCGCTGTTTTCCGCGTACAGCAGCTTCACCGCTTCGCGCTCGCGCGGCAGGCGGTCGTAGGTTTGCGTGATGCGCGGCGCCTCGAATCCGGCGACCGGGCTGCCGTCCGCATGCAGCAGCTGGTAGCCCAATTTGTACAGGCCGAGGCGGCGTCGCGCCAGGTTGCCGTCCATCTGGTCGTAGCCGGCGGCCACGATCGTGAGGTCGCCGAGCGCGCGCGCCACGTGCAGGCGCTTGCCCTTCCTGCCCGGCAGGCGCTTGCCGCTCGCGTCGTACAGCGCGATGCCCTGGATGCGGGGCGGCACCGTGTCGCGCAGGCCGACGAACGGCAGCGCCAGCGCGTTGACGGCGCGGCCGCCGGGGTAGTACTCCATGTGCACGTGCGCCATCGGATTGATCGTGCCGAGCGCGTCGCCGACGGCGAAGCGCGTCCCGCGCCGCACGCGTACGCGTTCCGGCTTGCCGTTCGCGCCGCGCAGCAGCTGGAAGCGCGGATCGAGCGCATTGCCCTTGGCGTCGCGGCCCACGCGCATGTGGATGTACGACAGCGGCCCGATGCTCATGCCTTCGCCCAGCTGGCCGAACGCCCAGTTGGGATAAGGGTCGGCGACCGTCGCCGGCAGGACCGCCAGCACGCGCGCGCCCACGTCGGCGCGGATGTCCAGGCCCGCGTGGAAGTGGTCGCGGTTCTCGCCGTCGTAGCTGCCGCGCACCTCGCCCAGCACGCCGACCACCTCGTGAGGTTCCTGTTGCGGGGCGACCGGCCAGGGCATCGATGCCACCGCGGGCGGCGCCGGCGTCGCGTACGCGGGCGGCGCGCCCGGCCGGGGAGGCGCCAGCGCGAACACCTGCTGCGCCTGGCCGTCCGCCACCAGCAGCGCACCGTCGCGTTTGACCGCGATGCCGCGCGGCGCGTACAGCCGCATGCTGCCGTCGCTGGCGTAGCTCGTGCCCGGCGGATGGTCGGCATCCGCCAGCGCGTGATACTGCCCGGCCGGGTCGAACTGGAGGATGCGTCCGCCCGCGCCGCTCGCGTACAGATAGCCGTCGTGCGTCAGCGCCAGCGCGACCGGGCGCCGCAGCAGCGGGCGCCGCTCGTCCTCGGGCGCGCGCGCGAACGTCGTCACGGCGCCGGTCTTGTCGATGCGCCGGATCGCGTCGTTGCCCGTGTCGGCGACGAACAGCACGTCGTGCTTGTCGACCGCGATGGCGCTGGGCGTATCGAATGCCGCCGCGGTGCCGACACCGTCCAGGTAGGCGGGCGTGCCGCTGCCGGCCACCGTCGTCACCACGCCATCCCTGGCGATGCGCCGGATGCGGTCGTGGTAGGTGTCGGCCACGTAGACGTTGCCGGCGCGGTCGACGGCCACGCCGACCGGCCCGTCGAAACCGGCGGCGCCGCCCGCGAGCGTGCTCACCTTGCCGTCGGGCGCCACCTTGCGGATCGCGTTGTTGCGGGTGTCGGCCACGTAGAGATTGCCCAGGCGGTCGATGGCCAGCGCCGACGGCGTATCGAACGCGGCGGCGGCGCCGAGGCCGTCCGCGAAACCCGCGCGGCCGCCGGCGAAGGTGGTCATCCGGCCGTCGGGCGCGATGCGGCGGATGCAGCTGCAGTCGCCGCCGTCGGCCACGAACACGTTGCCGTGGGCGTCGACGACGGTGCCGAACGGGTCGCCGAAGGCGCCCGCCAGCCGCGTTACGCGTGCGCTCCACGCGGCCCTGGTCGGCGCGTCCGCGGGGGGCCAGAAGGGCCGTCCCGGCGTGGCGTCCTGGCGGGCGTTGAAGACGTACAGCGCCGCGCCCCCGGCCAGCAAGGCGGCGCCCGCGAGCGCCGCGACGAGAGGTGTGCGCTTCACTTAGCGCATCAACTCACCGATGATCTTGACCGGCGCATTCCCGTAGCTCAGGAACTGGTCGTGGAACTGCTTGAGGTCGAAGCGGTCGCCCAACTGCTGCTTGCGGCGTTCGCGCAGTTCCATGATGTCGCTGTAGCCGCTGAAATAGCTGGTCAACTGCACGGACGACAGCTGCGCGCGGCGCCATTTTTCCGCCGCTTCCTGCGGGGTCTGGAAGGCCTGGCGCACCAGCAGGTCCATGGCCTGGTCGCGCGTCATGCCCAGCACGTGCACGCTGTAGTCGAGGATCGTGTTGGAGACGCTGCGCAGGTTCCACTTGCACCACATCAGCCACAGCTCGGGCGCGTTGTCGCCATAGCCCGAATCCAGCATCATGCGCTCGCCGTACACGGCCCAGCCCTCGACCATCGCGCCGTTGCCGAACAGGGTTTTCACCAGCGAGGGCGAACGGTTGGCGTTCATCAGCTGCGTGTAGTGGCCCGGGATCGCCTCGTGGATGTTCAGGATTTGCAGCATCCAGTTGTTGTACTCGCGCAGGCTGCTTTCGGCCTGCTCGGGCGTGAGGCCGTCCAGCGGCGTCACGTTGTAATACGTCTTATCCTTCGGACGATACGGCCCCGGCGCATCGATGCTGGCGCCGGCCACGCCGCGCTGGTACAGCGGCGTCTCGCGCACGACCAGCGGCTTGCTCGGGTCGATCGTCACCAGGTTGTTCTTGATCACCCAGTCCTGCAACTGCGGGATCTGGCGCCGGATCTCGGGCAGGAAGTTCGCCGGCGTCGTGTGCTGCAGCGAGAGCTTGTCGATCACCATGCCGATCTTTTTATAGCGGTCGGCCGGCTTGGCGGTGCCGGCGCCCATGGTCTTGTCCCACAACTGGTCGGACAAAGCGTCCATGCGCGTGAGGAGTTCGTCGCGCGCGGCCAGCGCCTTGCGGTAGGTCTGTTCGCCCGTGTTGGACGACTGGATCTCGAAGGCGAACTTTTGTTCGTACAGATCCTTCCCGATGCGGAACGAGCGGGCGCGGTGCGTTTGCATCTGCGATTTATCGAGGTCCGTCAAAAAGTCGACCCAGCCCAGCACCGCCGTGCCGGCGTTCGCGATGCGCACGGCGAAGATCGCCTTTTCCTGCGGCGAGAGGATCGATTCCTGCGCGGCCTGGCCGAGGTCCGCCAGCACGACGAGCGTGCCCGGCGCCTGCTGGATCGCCAGCTGCGTGTGCTCGTGCGTCGGGTTGACGATGGACGCTCGCGCCGCCTGGTAATAGGCAGGCACCTCGGCCAGGCGTTTCAGGATCGTGCGCAGGCGCTGTGCCTTCGCCGCGTATTCCGTATTCAGGATCAGGTCGAAGGCCTGCGCCACGTTGTATTCGGCCGGGTTCCATTCGAACTCGCGGAACGTGGTCAGCTGCCAGCGGTCGTATTTGAGTTTGTTGAGGAGGACGGCGAGGTCGGTGCGCTGGTTCGGCGACAGCTTGTCGGCGTTCAGCTTGCCGAACTTGTCGAGCCATTCGTCGATGAACGCGAGGCGCTTCGCGCGCGAGGCGGCGTCCGGAATCGTCAGCCTGGCGGCCGCATCGAACTTGCCGACGTAGATGCCGTCTTCCGGATCGATGCGCCACAGCGCGGTGAGGAATTGCATGGACAGCGAGTCCATGAAGCGGTCGTTGCGGTTCTGCGGCGCGGCGACGACGGATGGCGCGGTCTTGTTGCGCGCTTCGTTGTGGGAGCGCCCTTTGGCGGCGGGCGCCCTGGCTTTGCTCTTCGACGAGACCTTGGCCTTCGTGCTGTGCGTGGAGGCCTTGTGATGGGGTTTGGTGCGCGCACTCGCCGGCGCCAGCGCGACGCTGGTCAGCAATACGGCAAGCGCGATTTTCGATTTCATCATGTTCTATCTGCCTGGTTGAATAAAGGGCCAGATGGCACGCATCATGGGACGCGCGCGGGGGCGCCAGATTAGCATCATTCGGCCCGCTTGCGGGTATCTGAAACAATCCGTCGCGCCCGTGTCTTGACGCGAACCGCCGCCAACGCCCTCGCAACGGCGCTTATCGTCACCCGGATCGTCATTCGGATCGCCACCCGGCGACCGACGTCGGGCGCGGCCCCGCGCCACCGGACAGCCCCGCCTGCAGCATGGCCAGCATGTCCGCCGGCGACATGCGCGCGGCCATGTCCGTGCCTTCCAGCAGGCTGTCGGCGAGGTCGCGCTTGTGGCGGTGCAGGTCGACGATGCCTTCCTCGATCGTGTGGCGCGCGACGAGCCGGTAGATCGTGACGGGCCGTTGCTGGCCCATGCGGTGCGCGCGGTCGCTGGCCTGGTCCTCCACCGCCGGATTCCACCACGGGTCCATGTGGATCACGTAGTCGGCCGCCGTCAGGTTGATGCCGACGCCGCCGGCCTTGAGCGAGATGAGGAACAGGTCGCCGTCGCCGGCCTGGAACGCATCCACGCGGCGCTTGCGTTCCTGCATCGGGGTCGAGCCGTCGAGGTACTGGTAGCGGATGCCGCGTTCGTCGAGGTGCTTGCGGATCAAGGTGAGGTGGTCGACGAACTGGCTGAACACGAGCGCCTTGTGGCGGTTCTCCAGCAGTTCGTCGACGAGGCGCGCGAACGTCTCCAGCTTGCTGCTGCGGATGCCGCTGTCCGGCGCGACGAGCACCGGATTGCAGCACGCGCGGCGCAGCTTCATCATCTCGGCCAGGATCTGGATCTGTTTTTGCGACTGCGGCGTTTCCAGACTCGCGATGCGTTCCAGCGCTTCGCGCCGCAGCGATTCGTACAGCGCCATCTCCTCTTCCGAGAGCTGCACGGGCAGATTGACCTCGGTGCGCGGCGGCAGCTCGGACAGCACCTGCGCCTTGGTCCGGCGCAGGATGAACGGCTGCGTGAGGCGGCGCAGGCGCGTGCGCGCCGCCAGTTCCGCGCGCTTGTCCGACGCCTTTTCGATGGGGCCGGCGAAGCGCAACTGAAACTGGTCGCTGGTCCCGAGCAGGCCCGGATTGATGAACCGGAACAGGTTCCACAATTCGCCCAGGTGATTCTCCAGCGGCGTGCCGGTGGCGACCATCTTGAAATCGCCCTGCAGCGCCATCACGGCGGCGGAACGGCGCGTGTACGGGTTCTTGACGGCCTGCGCCTCGTCCAGCACGATCGTGTGCCAGCGGATGCCGTCGAACAGCGCGGACTCCAGTTGCAGCAGGCCGTAGCTGGCGACGATCACGTCGAACGGTCCCGCGTCCTTCAGCATCGCGGCGCGGTCGCCGGGGCCGAACAGGCGCACGTTCAGGGTCGGCGCGAAGCGCTCGGCTTCCGCCAGCCAGTTCGTCGCGACGGACGTCGGCGCCACCACGAGCGTCGGCCCGCCCGGCGCGCGCGCCAGGATCAGCGCGAGCGCCTGCAGCGTCTTGCCGAGGCCCATATCGTCCGCGAGGCAGGCGCCGACGCCCCAGTGCGCGAGGCGGGACAGCCATTCGAAGCCTTCGACCTGGTAGTCGCGCAGCTCGGCCTGCAGGGTGCCCGGCAGCTGCGGCTTGTATTCCGCATTCGCCTGCATGTGCTTCAGGTGCGCGCGCCACGCCTTGTCGGCATCGACGCCGCCCGCGTCCTGGGCCATCTCTTCCAGCGCGAAGCTGGCCAGCGGGTGGAAGCGCAGCGCGTCCTGGTCGGCGTCGCTGTATGCCGACAGGTCCAGCAGCCTGCGGTGCAGTTCGTGCGTAAGTGCTAAAAACTGGTTGTCGCCGAGCGCGATGAAACGGTCCTCGCGCACGCGCGCGAGCAGCTCGCGCAAGTCCATCACCTTGTTCTCGTCGACCTGCACCTCGCCGTTGGCCGCGAACCAGTCCTTGTCGCGCTTGATCTGCAGGCGCACGGACTTCGACGTGATCTTCTTCGACACACGGAACGATTCGCCTTCCGGCCACGCGACGAGGACCCTGGATGCATCCAGTTCCTGCAATTGGACCACCAGTTCCAGGCAGTGGATCGGCGCCGCGAGCAGCCATTCGCCGTGTTCCATCTCCGCCTGCTCCAGCGCGGGCAGGTCGGCCAGCAGCTGGCGCTCGGCCTCGCGTTCGCCATTGAGATCGCGGCGCGCTTCCGTGCGCACGCCCGCCACGTCGGCGATCACGCTTTCCGCGCCGTCGCCCGGACGGAAGTACGGGCCGGCACCGGGCAGCGGCCGCACCATCACCTGGATGCGCAGGCCCTGCTGGTAAGGCAGCAGGTTGACGTGCAGGCGCGGGTCGGCCGCCACCTGCTCGATGTCCGCCGCGCTGCCGCCGATATCCGACTGCACGGTGACGATGGACGAGATGGCGCTGATCGCCTGCAGCACGCGCTTCTCGGCCTCCAGCGGGACTTCCAGCCCGTCGCCGACGATGGCGCCGATGCGCCGGTGCTCGTCTTTTACGCGCACGATGCGCAATCGCGTGGGGGTCTCCTTCGTGACGACGACGTCGCCCTGCTGCTCGCGCAGGGGCGGCACCAGCGAGATCAGGACCTTGCCGCCGCCGGCGCGCACCACCAGTTGCGGCTCGCCCGGCAGCAGTTCGATGCGGGTGCCCGGCGAATCCATCCAGAACAGCAGCGGGTGGCCGGCCAGCGCGGCCACTGCCTTGTCCAGGTCGAATTCATAGCGCGTGCCGGTGCCGCTGTAGTAGCGGAAGGCGCCGATGCTGGCGGCCACCTGCACGTCCTGCGCGGTGAGGAAATCCAGCTCCGCCGCTTCCTCCGCGAGGCGCTTGAGGCCCAGCGGACGGCCGCGTGTCCAGCCGCCCTGCACGTCGCGCTTCTGTTCCCTCGGCTCGATGGCGCGCACGCCCAGGTGCGCATCCCATGCGACCAGCCAGGCGAGGCGCGATTCCTTCACGGCTTCCACGTTCACGGCCGGCTGCAGGTTGATGAGGGCGTTCAGCTGGCGCTCCCACGGCTGTTCGCGCTCGAACCACAGGGCGAGGTCGACGAAGCGGTGCTGCTGGCGCAGCGCGATCGCCTGCCGGTCGATGCCGACCATCCCCGATTGGCCCAGCACGGACGCGATCTGCGCCGCAATGAAATCGAAGCCCGCGGCCTGCGCCACGTCGAACTGCTGTTCCAGCATGGCGCGCTTGTCGGCGAGCTGCGGCATGCCGAGCCACCAGTGCAGCAGGGCGCGGAACATCACCGGCTGCAGGCTGGTTTCCCAGTTGCGCGACGGGAGCACCTCGGCATCGACCGTGCCGCCGCGGATCTGGCGCAGCATCGACAATTGCTGGTACACGGCGGTGTCGTGGCTTTGCACCGCGCGGGTGGCGCTGTCCAGGTAGGCCTCCGCGGCCTTCGCGTGCTTCGGGTCGTCGCTGCGCAACAGCGCCGTCACGTACAGATGCCCGCCGATGCCCTCGAACACGGCCTTTCTCTTGCCCGTCTCGCGCCGGAGCAGCTTCAATGCCTTGTCGAAGCCGGCCAGCGCGGGTGCCGTGTCGCCGCGCAGCAGTTGCAGCACGCTGTGGTAGTACAGGGTCGCGGATTCATCGAGGTCGACGAGCAGGCCGGCCGCGGCATCGAGGCGGCCGCACAAAATGAAATGCTCGGCCAGCGCGGTGCGCAGCGCCATCGACGCGCCGCCTTGCGCGACGTGGTCTTCCGCGTAGGCGCGGATCGCGGGCGCGCTCGCGGGTTCGCGCTGCGCGTGGTTGACGAGGACGGCGAGCACGTCGTCGCGCACGAGGCCATTGATGCGCTCCATCAGGTCCGGCTCGAACGGCCGCGCGCAGATGTCGACCAGCGGATGCAGGTACGCCGCTTCGTGGCAGCGCAGGCAGGCGGCCAGCAGCGGTGCGATGGTCTTCGGGCCTTCGCCGGCCAACAGCGCCATGCGCAGCAGCGCGACGCCCTGGCGGTAGCTGCGCAGCATGGGCGTGCCCTGCCAGTCGACGCGCAGCGGCGTCACCTGCTGGTAGACCTCGCGCAGCTCATTGAAGCGGCGCGCGCGCAGCGCCCACCGGATGGCGGGCCATCCGACATCGGCGGCGATCGTGTAGCCGCGCGACGGCAGTTCGCCGATCAGGCCATCCGCGCGCAAGCGTTCGAGCGCGTCGGCCACGTCTTCCTCGTTCGCGCTGGCCGCAAGCGGCGCCAGGTGGTCGTGGATGCGGCGCCGTCCCATCGGTTCGCCGGCCAGCGCGAGCAGCGCGAGGATCAGCTTCTGCCGCTCGTCGCACGCATCGACGACCGCATGCAACACCTCACTCATGCAGGCAGGTTCTCGATCTCGATGGCCGGCAGGCTGGTCGGGACGGGAATGCCGAACACGCGCAGATAGAAATACAGCTCGGCTTCCAGGGTACGCACGATGCTGTCGGCCTTGCGGAAGCCGTGGCCTTCGCCGTCCAGCGTGACGTAGGCGACCGGCACGCCGCGCGCGCGCAGGGCGCATACCATCACTTCCGATTGCGGCGGCGGCACGACCTTGTCGTCCAGGCCCTGGAAGAAGATCATCGGCCGGTGCAGTTTATCGGTATGGTTGATGGGCGAGCGCTCGGCGTAGACGCGGTCGGCGCATTCCTTCGGCGCGATCAGGTATTCGTTGTAGTGCGATTCGAACTTGTGCGAGTCGGCGTCCAGGCCCTTCAGGTCGGACACGCCGTAATAGCTGGCGCCGGCCTTGAACACGTCGTGGAAGGCGAGGGCGCACAAGGTCGTCAGGCCGCCGGCGCTGCCGCCGCGGATCACGAGGCGCTCGCGGTCGACGAGGTCCTGGTCCACCAGATACTGGGCGCCGGCCACGCAATCCTCGACGTCGATCACGCCCCACTGGCCCTTGAGCAGGTCGCGGTAGGCGCGGCCGAAGCCCGTGCTGCCGCCGTAGTTCACGTCCAGCACGGCGACGCCGCGGCTCGTCCAGAACTGCGTGGCCAGCTTCAGCGTGCTGGCGGCCATGCCGGTCGGGCCGCCGTGGCCGATGACCATCAGCGGCGGCAGCTCGCCCGGCTGCGGCGCGTAGTCGCGGTTGGTGGGCGGGTAGTAGAACGCGTACGACGTCCTGCCGTTCGCGCTGGGGTAGCGGATGCTTTGCGGGACGGACAGATAGCCCACGTCCGGCAGCTTCTCGATCGAGCGCGCCGGCACGTCACGCCGTCCGGTGGCCAGGTCGATGCATGCGATTTCCGCCGCCAGCGTGGGCGCGCCGCCCAGCAGCGCCACGGTGTCGCCGGCCACGCGCAGCTCGCGGATTTCCTGGTAGGGCGTGTCGATGCCGGCCAGCCGGCCGCACGCCGTGTCGATGCGCGCGAGGCGGCTGACGCCGTCCTCGATGTACGTGCAGACGATCTCGGTGGCCGAGCGGAAGCCGTACATGCTGTTCCCGAACGTCCAGTGCGGGCTGCCGAATTCGGCCGCGCGCGGGCACACGGCATGCACGACGCCGTGCTCGTAGCGGTACAGGTTCCACCAGCCGCTGCGGTCGGAGACGAAGTACAGCGTCCCGTCCGGCGACCATTCCGGCTGGACGATGGCTTCCTCGGCGCCGCCCGCGACCAGCCGGCCGTCCAGCAGCGTGCCGTCGGCGCCGATCTCGGCCAGCCACAGTTCCGTTCCCTGCCACGGCATGCGCGGGTGGTCCCAGCTCAGCCAGGCGATGTGCATGCCGTCCGGCGAAATCCGCGGCGACGAATAGAAATCATTGCCGTCGACGAGCACCGTCTGCATGCCGTCGGCGCCGAGCGCGCTCAGCGTGTTCCGCGGATAGGTGCCGCCCTGCGAGTGGTCTTCGCGCACGCCGATCAGGCGAAGGTTGCGGCGGTCCAGCACGAAGTCGGCCCAGCGCTCGGTGCCGCCCGCGCTCACCGGCTGCGGCGCGCCGCCGGCGGCGCGGTCGATGCGGTAGATGCGGTTGTCGGCGAAGTTCGAGAACCAGATGTGGCTGTCCGCGACCAGCGTGGCGCCGCCGCCGTACTCGTGCACGCGGGTGCGCACGTTGAACGGGGCCGGCGTCAGTTCCTCGACCTTCCCGTCGCGGCTGCGCATCAGCGTGTTGCGGCCGCCCTCGCTGGCGCGGCCGGCCAGCCAGAACACGTCGCCGCCATCGAGCAGCACCTGCGACAGCGGCGTGGCGCCGGCCGCGACGACAGCGGCGGTGATCGGGGAAGTCCAGGCGCCGCAGGGCGTGGCCTGTTTGCGGGTGGTGTCGGTCATGGTCGGTCCTGAAGATTGGGGACGGGCAGCGGGAAGACAAGCATTATAAGTGCCCGCCGCGGCGAGGCATGTCCGCGAACTCGCATGCGCGCGCGCCAGGAATGCGATAATAAACGTTTGCCCTCGATTTCGACCGGATTGTCAGCCATGCCACAATTTGCCCCGCTCCAGAACGACACCTTCCTGCGTGCGCTGCTGCGCCAGCCGACGGACTACACGCCGGTGTGGCTGATGCGCCAGGCGGGGCGCTACCTGCCGGAGTACCGCGCCACGCGCGCGCGCGCCGGCTCGTTCCTGGGGCTGGCCAAGAATCCCGACTTCGCCACCGAAGTCACGCTGCAGCCGATCGACCGCTATCCGCTGGATGCGTCGATCCTGTTCTCGGACATCCTGACCGTGCCGGATGCGATGGGCCTCGGCCTGTACTTCGAGGATGGCGAAGGCCCGAAATTCGAGCGTACCGTGCGCACCGAAGCCGAAGTCGCCGCCCTGCGCGTGCCCGACATGGCGTCGCTGCAGTACGTGTTCGACGCCGTGACGTCGATCCGCACGGCGCTGAACGGCCGCGTGCCGCTGATCGGCTTTTCGGGCAGCCCCTGGACGCTGGCCTGCTACATGGTCGAAGGCGGCGGCTCGCGCGAATTCCACACGATCAAGAAGATGCTGTACGCGCGTCCGGACCTGATGCACCGCATCCTGGACATCAATGCGGAGGCCGTCGCGCAATACCTGAACGCGCAGATCGACGCGGGCGCGCAGGCCGTCATGATCTTCGATTCCTGGGGCGGCGCGCTCGCGGACGGCGCCTACCAGGCGTTCTCGCTCGCGTACATGCGCAAGGTCGTCGCGCAACTCCAGCGCGAGAAGGACGGCGTGCGCATCCCGGCCATCGTGTTCACGAAGGGCGGCGGCCTGTGGCTGGACGAGATGGCCGACATCGGCGCGGATGCGCTGGGCCTGGACTGGACCGTCAACCTCGGTCGCGCGCGCGCCCAGGTCGGCGACCGCGTCGCCCTGCAGGGCAACATCGACCCGGCCATCCTGTTCGCCGGTCCGGAGCAGATCCGTGCCGAGGTCGAAAAGGCGCTCGCCAGCTACGGCACCCCGTCCGCCGGCCACGGCCACGTGTTCAATCTCGGCCACGGTATCTCGCAATTCACGCCGCCGGAGTCGGTGACGGCGATGGTCGACGCCGTGCACGATTTCAGCCGCCGCCAGCGCGCCGCCTGACGCCCCCCGGCGCTGGCGTCTTTTGCGCAGCGCGATAAGCGTGCAATCACACTTATTCACAATAATTCGTTCTGCGCCGGCGTGGACTGTAGAAATATACAGTGTCCGCCCGCATATGGTAAGTAGTTGATTTTATTGGATTTAGTGTCGCGGTGAGGGTGCCTCGCAGAGGCACTCCCAAGGGAGTAACCGGTTATCCACCGAAGCTGTCAGCCTATTGTTCACAAAGTTATGCACAGGTTCTGTGCATAATCCGGAAAAGTGCTTGGTTTACCGTGGTTTACGAGTTTTCTTCAAGTGTTGCATCAAGTTTTTGCTGCACTGCGCTCAAGTTTTTCACCGGAAAGGCGCAGTTATGCACAGAAGCGCTCAAGCGATGAGAAATTTCATGTGCTTAAAGTCGAAAAATCTAAGTCATTGAATTCATAGGATAATTTTAGGGATATACATAGAGAATTTCCTAACGTTTTGATCTAGCGTAAACCTTCTCCACGGTCAACTTTTCCATTTTCCACAAAGTTTTCCACAGTTCTCCACAGCTTCTCGACAAGGTCCCGGATTGTCCCACTGCATCCTGCAAATCGCGCTCGACACGCCGCTCGATAGCCTGTTCGACTACCGCTGGGCATGCGAAGCCGGTAGCGAGCCGCACGTCGGGCAACTGGCGCTCGTGAACTTCGGACGGCGCGAGGCGGTCGGGCTGATCGTCGCCGTCAAGCACGAGACGGATGTCCCGGCCGACAAGCTCAAGGACGCCATCGCCGTGCGCAGCCAGTTGGCGCCGCTGTCGGCGCGCTGGATCGCGCTGGCGCGCTTCGCCGCCGCCTACTATCACCGCCCGCTGGGCGAGGTGGCGCTGCCGGGCCTGCCGAAAAACCTGCGCCTGTCGACGACGGTGGCGCTGGACCGCGCGCTCAAGAAACTGGCCAAGCTGCCGGACGCGCACGACCCGATGCCGACCGACATGCCCGTGCTGAACGCGGCCCAGCGGCAGGCGGCGGATGCCATCGGCGGCGCGCAGGGTTTCAGTCCGATGCTGCTGTACGGCGTCACGGGCAGCGGCAAGACCGAGGTCTACCTGCAGGCTTGCGCCCAGGTGCTGGGGCGCGACGACGATGCGCAGATCCTGATCCTGGTCCCGGAGATCAACCTGACGCCGCAGCTGGAAGCGAACATCCGCGCGCGCTTTCCCGGCGTGATGCTGGCGACCCTGCACAGCAGCCTGTCGGAAGGCGAACGCATGCTGCACTGGCTGGCCGCGCACACGGGCCGCGCGCGCATCGTGCTGGGCACGCGGTTGGCGATCCTGTCGTCGCTGCCGAGCCTGAAAATGATCGTCATCGACGAGGAACACGACCCGTCGTACAAGCAGCAGGAAGGCCTGCGCTATTCGGCGCGCGACCTGGCCGTATGGCGCGCGCGCCAGCTGGACATTCCGATCGTGCTCGGGTCGGCCACGCCGTCGCTGGAAAGCTGGCACCACGCGCAGACGGGCCGCTACCGCAGGCTCGAACTGCGCGAGCGCGCCGTGCGCGATGCCGTGCTGCCGCGCGTAAAACTGATCGACATGGAGCGCGACAAGCCGAAGGAGGGCCTGACGCCGACGCTGATGCAGGCGCTGCGGGTGCGCATCGAACGGGGCGAGCAATCGCTGCTGTTCCTGAACCGGCGCGGCTACGCCCCCGTGCTGTGCTGCGAGGCGTGCGGCTGGATCAGCAACTGCACGCGCTGCACCGCATTCATGGTCCTGCACCGCCCGGAGCGGCGCCTGCGCTGCCACCACTGCAGCCTGGAGATGCGCATCCCGCACGCGTGCCCGACCTGCGGCAACGTCGACCTGCAGCCGCTGGGCCGCGGCACCCAGCGCGTCGAGGAAGGCCTGCAAACGCTGTTCCCGCAGGCGCGCATCCTGCGCATCGACGCCGATTCCACGCGCCGCAAGGGCAGCGCGCAGGAGGCGTTCGATACCGTGCATCGCGGCGACGTCGACATCCTGATCGGCACGCAGATGGTCGCCAAGGGCCACGATTTCAAACGGCTGACCCTCGTCGGCGTGCTGAATCCGGACACGGCGCTGTTCTCGCAGGATTACCGCGCCAGCGAGCGCCTGTTCGCGCAGCTGATGCAGGTGGCGGGCCGCGCCGGCCGCGCGGGACTGGAATCGGAAGTGCTGATCCAGTCGCGCTACTGCCAGCATCCGCTGTACGGCGCCGTGATGCGGCACGACTACGACCGCTTCGCCGGCAGCCTGCTGGAAGAACGCCACCAGGCCGCGCTGCCGCCGTATATGTACCAGGCGCTGCTGCGTGCCGAGGCGCCCGAGCTGGCGACGGCCATCGAATTCCTCGAGGCCGCGCGCGACGCGGTGCCGTCGGACGCGGTCGTCATCAACGACCCGATCCCGATGACGATGACCCGCGTGCACAACGTCGACCGCGCGCAGCTGCTCGTCGAATCGAATTCGCGGCCGGCGTTGCAGGCATTCCTGACCGAGTGGGTCGAGGCGTTGCGGGCGCTGAAGTCGCGGGTGCGGTGGTCGCTCGAGGTCGATCCGCTCGATATCTGATTTCCCCCCTTCCAAGCCGAGTTCCTGAAAACAGCGTATCGTCACGCTCGTGAACTTCCTGGAGGTGAGGATGAAGAAACTGAAGGTCGATGTCGCCATCATCGGCGCCGGCACGGCCGGCCTGGTCGCCTACCGCGCCGCCAGGGCGCAGGGTGCGCGTACGGTGCTGATCGAGAGCGGCGTCTACGGCACCACGTGCGCGCGCGTGGGCTGCATGCCCAGCAAACTCCTGATCGCCGCCGCCGAGGCCGCACACATGCTGCACCTCGCGCCCGGGTTCGGCGTCCATCCGGGCGCCGTCCGCATCGACGGCGTGGCCGTGATGGAACGCGTGCGGCGCGAGCGCGACCGCTTCGTCGGCTTCGTCGTCGACGGCGTCGACGCCATGCCGGATGAGGACAAGGTGCGCGGCCACGCCCGCTTCACCGATCCGCACACGCTGATCGTGGACGACCACACCGAGATTGATGCGTGCCGCATCGTGATCGCCACCGGCTCCAGCCCGACCCGCCTGCCGGTGCTGGACAACGTGGGGCCCGGCGTGATCACGAGCGACGACGTGTTTTACTGGAACGACCTGCCGCGTTCCGTGGCCGTGATCGGCACGGGCGTCATCGGCCTGGAAATCGGCCAGGCCCTGGCGCGCCTGGGCGTGCGCGTGCGCATGGTCGCGCGCGGCGGCAGCGTGGCGCAGCTGTCCGACCCCGTCGTGCTCAAGACCGCCGCGCGCGTGCTGTGCGAGGAACTCGACATCCACTTCCAGTCGCGCATCCTGCGCGCCGAACAGGACGGCGACGACGTCGTGCTGACGACGGGCCGCCACGACGAAGCGCACACGGAACGTTTTCAATACGTGCTGCAGGCCGCCGGCCGCACGCCCAACGTGCACGACCTCGGCCTGGAAAACGCCGGCATCGCGCTGGACGGCAACGGCGTGCCGCTGTTCGATCCGCGCACCATGCAATGCGGGAACAGCCACATCTTCATCGCCGGCGACGCCAACCACGAGCGGCCCGTGCTGCCCGAGGCGGCCGACCACGGCAAGATCGCCGGCGACAACGCCGGCCGCTTCCCGGACATCCGTCCCGGCCTGCGCCGCACGCCGCTGACGGCCGCGTTCACGGAGCCGAACATCGTCACCCTGGGCGCCAGCTACAAGACGCTGTGCGCGCCGGGCAGGTCGAAGTTCGCGGTGGGGCAGGTGTCGTTCGAGAACCAGGGCCGCAGCCGCGTGATGTTGCAGAACAAGGGCATGCTGCGCGTCTACGGCGAGTACCGCACGGGACGCTTCCTGGGCGCCGAGATGATCGCCCCGCGCGGCGAACACATCGGCCACTTGCTGAGCTGGGCGGTGCAGTCGCGCATGACGGTCGACCAGATGCTGGAGATGCCGTTTTATCACCCCGTGATCGAGGAGGGCGTGCGCACGGCGTTGCGCGACCTCGCGGCCAATCTCGCGAAGGGAGAGAGCGACATCGATCCGGACGAGGTGGAACCGGGTACCTGACCGCTTCGTAGGGTGGGCACCCCGTGCCCACCATTCTTAATTCAGCAGCGAGGCGTCCAGCTTCCCGTCCGCCGCCAGCTGGCGCACGATCTTGACGGTGTCGATGTCCGCTTCCTTGTACGCCGACTTCTTGAAGTCCTCGTACATCCGGCCGGTCTCGTCGGTGGCCGACGGATTGCCGTCGTCGTAGCGGAAGCGCACCACCAGCGCTTCCTGCGTCGGCGTCTCGATGCTCATGGTCAGCAGCGACTGGGCGATGTCGCGCTGCGCCGGCACTTCGTAGCGCACCTCCTGCAGCGGGGTCAGGATCACCTTGTCGTCGATGACGAGGTCGCCATAGCGCAGGCGCCGCGCGAAGCTGCCGCTGGTCCGTTCGCTGATCGTGCATTCGTCCAGGTGCGGCACGAACAGCTTCGGATCCTCGGCGCGCAGCACGAGGCCGCGCCACAGCTGTTCGCGGGTGATCGTGTCCATCAGCGGGTTGAGGGGATCGTTTATCTCAATCAGGTGTTCAAATTTCATTTTGATTAACTCGTGCAAACAGCGCCGGAGGCGCTCACGGGACGATGGTAACGCATACCGTGTCCGAACCGCGACATATCGGTCCATGCATTTGTAAAGGGTCGTTAAACCACGCGACATATGCAAACGAATTGCGGCACACTCTCGGCGATTGTGTCATCCATATTGTCGAGTATTTACAATGCCCTTGCATCGCGTTCCCCCTATTCTCAAAAGCGTTGCCCTCGTGCGCAACTGGCTGGTCGAAAACGTTCCCTGTACCGATTCGATGCTCGGCTACGACCTGTTCCTCAAACTGGGCAACGACTTCGTCGCCGGCCAGCGCCTGAAATTGTCCGCGCTGGCGCAGGGCCTGCCGTATGCCGCCGAGGAGGTCGCCGCCCAGCTGCGCCGTTTCGAGGAACACGGCCTGGTAACGCTGGCGAGCGATGCCGACGACGGCCTCGTGGTGGAAGGCACCGAGCGCTTCCTGGCTTTGCTGGACCGCTACGGCCGCGTCTTCGACGCCGTGTTCATCGTGCGCGGCGAATTGCGCGGCCAGCAGTTGCTGGTATCGTCAAACCAGCCCGAGCTCGCCGACTTCGGACGCCTGCTGTACGACCGCATGTATGACCTCGGCTGGCTGTACCTGCACAATTTCGGCAGCGCGTGCTTCCTCATCTCCTCGCTGGCACGGCGCCTGGCCGAACTGCACGGCCACCGCGCCCGCATCGTGTCGGGCCTGGTCGAAGTGGAAGACCAGGGCAATGTCTTCCTGCTGGGCGGGCAGGGCTTCGCGAAGCCGGGCCAGATCGACGGCCACGCCGTCTGTGTGATCGACGATGCGCTCGTGCTGGATTTCGGCCTGGGTAATGTGCGCAAGTCGTACCGGCGCGATTTTTATTGGGGCACGATCGCCGATTACGCGCGCGACGGCGCCGTGTTCGCCCGCCTGACGCTGCCGGACGGCGTCACCATGGCCTGGAAGGACGACTGGCAGTCGCCCGACACCGACATCGAGCTGGCCCGTTACGCCCCTCACATCGACGAATTGGCCGCGCAATACGTCGCCCGCTATCGCTGAATCCCGCGCCCTTGCCGGCGCGTCAAGGCAGGTCTGCAACACGGCCGTGCGCATTTGCGCCGGCCCGCTTCAACGCGGGGACGAGCTTGTTACAATGCTGAGCTCTCCCATCCAAGGTTCCCATGTCCAACGCCCCGAATTTCGGCCTGAACGGTCCGCAAAGCGAAGCCGTGCTCTATCTCGACGGCCCCTGCCTGGTGCTGGCCGGCGCCGGCTCGGGCAAGACGCGCGTCATCACCCAGAAGATCGCCTACATGATCGAGCACCGCGGCTACGATCCGCGCACGATCGCCGCGCTCACGTTCACGAACAAGGCCGCGCTCGAAATGCAGGAACGCATCGCCAAGCTGCTGAAACAGCCCAAGCAGGCCAAGCAGCTGACCGTATCGACGTTCCACTCGCTGGGCGTCAAGATCCTGCGCCAGGAAGCGGCCGGCGTCGGCTTGAAGGACCGGTTTTCGATCATGGACAGCGACGACTGCTACACCGTCGTCTCCGACCTCGCCGTCACCACCGACAAGCAGGAGATCCGCCGCATCCAGAACGCGATCTCGCTGTGGAAGAACGGCCTCGTCGATCCCGAGGACGCGATCCGCGATGCGCGCGACGAGGACGAGGCCCAGGCCGCCCGTATCTACCGCAGCTACGTCGCGACCTTGCAGGCCTACCAGGCCGTCGACTTCGACGACCTGATCCGCCTGCCGGTGGAACTGTTCCGCAATAACGAGCCGATCCGCGACCGCTGGCAGCGCCGCCTGCGCTACCTGCTGATGGACGAGTACCAGGACACCAACACGTGCCAGTACGAACTGGTGAAACTGATGGTGACGGGCCTCGGCAAGAAGCCGATGTTCACGGCCGTGGGCGACGATGACCAGGCGATCTACGCGTGGCGCGGCGCGTCGGTGGAAAACCTGCGTACCCTGCAGACGGACTTCCCCGACCTGAACGTGATCAAGCTGGAGCAGAACTACCGCTCCACCACGCGCATCCTGCAGGCGGCCAATGCGGTCATCGGCAACAACCCGAAATTGTTCGAGAAATCGCTGTGGTCCGAGCACGGCCTGGGCGAGCCGATCAAGGTGCTGGGCATGCCGAACGACGAGACAGAGGCCGACCAGGTCGCGATCATGATCTCGGCCGACCACTTCCAGCGCAAAAATAAATGGTCCGATTTTGCGATCCTGTACCGCGGCAACCACCAGGCCCGCGTGATCGAGCAGGCGCTGCGCAAGGAACGCATCCCGTACACGATTTCGGGCGGCCAGAGTTTTTTCGACAAGGCCGAGATCAAGGACATCATCGCCTACCTGCGCCTGATCGCGAACGAGGGCGACGACCCGGCATTCATCCGCGCGATCACGACGCCCAAGCGCGGCGTCGGCATGACGACGCTGGAAGCGCTGGGCGAATTCTCGAAGCAGTGGAACTGCTCGCTGTTCGAGGCGGCGCTGAAGGGCGGCATCGAAGCCAGGCTGCAGGACCGCCAGCTCATTCCGCTGCGCGAATTCTGCCACTTCATCAACGACATGGAAGCGCGCGCCACGCGTCCCGGCCCGTCCGGCAGCGGCGACAATGCCGCCGAACTGCTCGACGACATGATGAAAGAGATCAATTACGAGCACTACCTGTACGAGAACTTCGACGACCGGGCTGCGCAAGGCAAGTGGCAGAACGTGCTCGAGTTCACCAACTGGCTGAAGGAACGGGGCCGCGGCGGGCGCGACCGCGACGGCGAGGAAAAAAACCTGCTCGAACTGACGCAGATGGTGGCGCTGATGTCCATGCTCGAGGGCAAGGACGAGGAGCCGGACGCCATCCGCATGTCGACCTTGCACGCATCGAAGGGCCTCGAATATCCGCACGTCTACCTCGTCGGCTGCGAGGAGGGCATCCTGCCGCACAAGGGCGACCCGGACGACCCCGTCGAAAAGATCGCCGCCCGCATCCAGGAAGAGCGCCGCCTGATGTACGTCGGCATCACGCGCGCCCAGCGCAGCCTGCACGTCACCTGGTGCAAGAAGCGCAAGCGGGCGGGCGAACTCGTGCACTGCGACCCGTCGCGCTTCATCAAGGAAATGGCGCTCGACGTCGGCGACGCGGTGCCCAAGGAAAACGAAGTGATGACGCCCAAGGAACGCCTCGCCAACCTGAAAGCCTTGCTGGCCACGCCCAAGGTCTGACGCACGGCCGGCCGGGTTGCGGAAAAGCCTTGTTTCGGAGCAAAGGTGCGCACGATTGAAATTCTTATTTGACTTCAACTGTTGCGCGGGAAATACTTTCACGAATCAATTTTCACGCAGCAAGCATCGTTAATTTAATGGCTACCGTATCCGACATCACGACCACCCCCTTGTCCGGGCTGAACTATATCGATGCGCTGCTCGATACCGGCCCGGACTGGAATTACCTGACGAACGCCTCGGGCGCGCCGATCACCACGCTGACCTATACGTTTTCGGTTGCTTCCGGTAACGAAGACGCGGCCTCCTCGCAAACGAATTTCACGGGATCGGCGCAAGCGTTCTCCGCTTCGCAGCAGGCCGCGACCCGTGCCGCACTGACCTATATTTCGAACCTGACGGGCATCCAGTTTGCCGAGACGAGCGACGGCAACGCCGCGCAGATCCACCTGGCCGATGTCAACCTGGCTGCCAGCAATGTGACCGGGCTGTGCAGCTGGCACAGCAGCTATGGCATCGACGGCGTCCAGCTGAGCAGCTACAACGCCAATGCATATGTGTACCTCGACAACGTCGAGTGGAATTACCAGAACGCCAACCTGACCGCGGGCGGCCAGGGTTACGAGACGCTGCTGCACGAGCTGGGCCATGCGCTCGGCCTGAAGCACCCGTTCGACGACAACATCAACCTGCCGGCATCCGAGGACAACACGTCGAACACGCTGATGTCCTACACCGACGTCGGCGGTCCGTATTCGACTTACCGGCAGGACGACATCGCCGCGCTCATGTGGCTGTATGGCGATGACGGCCTGCGCGGCAATCTCGGCATCAATTCGACGGCGGGCGCTCATTACCTCGTCGGCACCACCGGTGCGGACGTCATCACGGGAACGAGCGCGGACGATAAACTTGAAGGCGACGGAGGGAACGATATGATCGACGGCGGAGCAGGGACCGACACCGCGGTATTCCGCGGCGTACGGAGTAACTATACCTTCAGCGCGCTGGCCAACGGCAACCTGCAGGTGACCAGCACGAACGGCAGCGATGGGGTCGACACGCTGCACTCGATCGAGGTCCTGCAGTTCGCTGACATGAGCGTCAGCAGCGCGGATATCGTCAATGCCGATACCACGGCACCCGGCGCACCCACGCTGGCCGTGACCAAGAACGCCAACGGCTATGCCGCCGGCAGCAATCCGGCCGTCACCGGCGCCGCCGAGGCGAATGCCACGGTGAATGTCTATACGTCGGGCCATGAGCTCGTCGGGACGACCAAGGCCGATGCGAGCGGCGTGTGGAGCCTGACGACGAAAGCCTTCGCCGACGGTACGGGCTACCAGATCTACGCGACGGCCACCGACGCGGCCGGCAACACGTCAGTGACCAGCAGCTCGGTCACCTTCAACATCGATGCGCATGCGCCCGTGATCCCCGTCGCCACGCTGTCCTACACCGACGGCGGCAACCAGGCCACGTTCAGCGGCACCGGCGAGGTCGGTACGACGATCGAGCTGATTCGCGGCGGCGACTTCGTCGACATCGCCACCACGACCGTCGGCGCCGACGGCAAGTGGAGCGTCACGACGTCGCCGCTGCCCAACGCCAGCTATACGGTCAGCGCGGTCTCGGTCGACCTGGCCGACAACGCGACCAGCGCCGCCAACACCATGGCATTCACCGTGGCCAGCAGCGCCAACCTGGCCGGCACGACCGGCAACGACAAACTTACGGCCACCGCCGGCAACAATGCGATCGATGGCCTGGGCGGCATCGACACGGTCGTCTACGCCGGCCAGCGCGTCAACTACACGGTGGCCAAGGAAACCCTGGGCTATGGTGTGACGGACAGGGTCGGCGATGGCGGCCATGACGCCGTCATCAACGTCGAGCGCCTGCAATTTTCCGACGGCGCGGTGGCGCTGGACATCAGCGGTTCCGCGGGTCAGGCGTTCCGCCTGTACCAGGCCGCGCTCGACCGCCCGGCGGAAAGCGCCGGCCTGGGCTTCTGGATCTATCAGCTGGACCACGGCCTGACTCTGGACGACATGGTGCAGGACATCATTAAAAACCAGCCGGAATTCACCCAGAAATATGGCACCAATCCGACCGACGCCCAGTTCGTGAACCTGCTGTACGCCAACGTGCTGCATCGCTCACCGGACGCGGCCGGCTACGACTTCTGGCTGCACGCGCTGGCGAACCACGATACGACGCAGGTCGGCATCGTCAAGTTCTTCAGCGAAAGCCCGGAAAACCAGGCGCAGGTCATCGGCACGATCCAGGACGGCATCGCCTACACGCCCTGGGCTGGCTGAGTTCCCGTCGTCGTCCCCGTTTTTCACCGCAAAGAGCCGCTTTCCAGCGGCTCTTTGCTTTTGCGCGGCGCAGTATCATGCGCCTTTTACTTTTTTATCGAAGGATAGCGACGTGAGCGACGAAAACCGTTTCATCGACATCGAAATCAAGCTGGCCGACCAGGAAAACCTCGTCGACACCCTCAACCGCACGGTCTACGAGCAGGGCCGCCGCATCGATCAACTGGAAGCCATGGTGGCCAAGCTGGCCGAACACGTGCGGACCTTGCGCGACGCCGGACAGGGACCGGTCAACGAGAGGCCGCCGCATTATTGAGTCCACGCAGGGCCGCGGCGCGAAGTCACAATTGGAGAAATAGTCAGGTTGAGCTGGAAATTCCTGGCACCCGATAGTGACTTTGGTTACCGATAAAAGAAGAAACATCATTGCACAAATACATTTTTTGTTTGATTTATGCAACGATTACATTTGAGTAAATTGATTGTTTGGGCGGTGTCTTATGCGCGCTCAAAAAATGTCTTCCAGCATCAAAAGCCACGTGTTTTCTCTTATTTTTCCGATTTGCAAGAAAATATGGGCTGTTTTCGCTTCTTTTTAGAAAATTTCGTGCGAAAGAAGTGCGTCACCTCGATTTTCTCAACATGTCATCTTCAACTTTCCTGTCTAATCTGTAATCAAATTTAGCTATACCTTAAGGATGAGCTCAAGGTAGTATCGCGTAAATACACGCTGCTCGGCAGAGTGTATTTGGCCCGCAAAACGTTAAATTGCGGGTTTTTCCTTCTCCAAACGAGGGCTGATACGATGTTCATGCGTAACCTTGAGATGCGCGAATTCGCGCCATCGGCGCCGGCGCCATTGCTCGTCCGTTCCCGGGCGGCGCGGTGCCCGGAACGGTACGAACTGAACGTCGCAACCGGTTATTACGACCGCCCGGACATCCTGGATGCGTGGCATCGGATGCTGGCCGTCGCCACCAGCCCGGAAACGCTGTACCAGTCCCCGCAATTCTTCAGCCACCTGATCGACATGCATCAAGGGCGGGATGCGAACTGCGAACTGTTCGTCGTTCGCCGCAGCGTCGATTACGCGATCGTCGGCTTCATTCCCGTGCGCACCATCGCGTGCGGCCTCGAGTTCCGCGTCGGTCCGGTGCCGCTGTTCAAACGAACCATGCGCGCCTGCCAGATTCTCGGCAGCGTCCCGTTGCTCGATCCTGCCGAAGAAGGCCTTGCCGAGTTCGTCATTCGGCAATTGCTCGAACGCTATGTGAAGTGTGACGTGCTGTACCTGCAGGCCGTTCCGGAAGACGCCGCCTCTGCCCTGGGCGGCATCGCGGGCGTGTCGGCCTATGTCATGAACGGCTGGCGCGAATGCCATACGCAGCCTCTGCCGGACAGCGTCGACGGCTATCTGCAGAAATTCACTGCCAAGAAGCGCTACAACCTGTCGCGCCAGGTCCGCCTGCTGACGGAAGCGGCCGGGGCGCTGCAGGTGCTGCGCATCGAGCAACCCGGACAGGTTCCGGCCATGCTCGACGCGCTGATCGCCACGGGCGCATGCCCAGGCGCGGAGCGCGGCGCCGAGCAGGCCCGGCTGGAAGGCCTGGCGCGCCACGGCCTGCTGCTGTCCTACGTGATCCGTTGCGGCGACGAGGACATCGCCGTCGTGTACGGCTCGCGTTCTGCCGCCGTCTGGCACGTCTACAAGATCGCCTGCCTGAAGAAGTATCTGCATCTGTCCGTGGGTACGAGCGCGATCCACCTGGCGGTGCAGGACGTGCTGGCCCATTTCGCGTTCAAGGACATCGATTTCGGCTACGGCACGCCGAGCGCGGAATTCCGCTCGACCCATGTGCTCAAAACGCGCGGCCTCGTGCTGCTGCACCGCGCGCGCAGCCTGACGGCCTTGTCGTTGAAGGTGCACGGCATGTACGACGCCGCGAACGACGCCCTGATCCGCCAGGTCAAGCGGGCGCAGAAATGGCACGCGCAACGCCGGCAGGCGACCAAAAAACCGCCACCCAGGGCCGACGCGGCGCCGACTGTTTCCTGAGCGCGCCGGACGCGCGCACCGCCATGGCCGCCGCGTGCGGCCATTTTCTTTCATGCGCCGCCAGCGAACAAGGAGATCGCGTTCGAGCGCCGCGCCGGCGTGGTCGTTTATCGTGGCCCGGTCACGAGCGGGCAGCCGTTTTTCTTGTTGTTATTGCTAGTCTGTTATGGGATTATTTTCCGATCGGGCGCGACCTGCGCCCCTGGCCCACCACCGACGAGGAACCCACGACATGCCTCTGCCACCCGACGCCAACGCCCCCAAGGATTTTGATTTCATCATTGGAGAATGGCTCGTCAAACACAAACGCCTGAACGCCCGGCTCGCGGGATGCACCGCATGGACGGAATTCGAAGGCCGGACGTCGACGATGAAGATTCTCGGTGGCTTCGGCAACCTCGAAGACAATCTCCTGCATTTCCCCGAGGGCGCCTTCCGCGCCGCCGCCATGCGCTCTTACGACCCCACGTCGGGCACGTGGTCCATCTGGTGGCTCGACGGCCGCAACCCGACGGCACTCGACACGCCCGTCGTCGGCAGGTTTTCCGATCACGTCGGCCTGTTCTTCGCGGACGACTTCCTGGACGGGCAGCCCATCAAGGTGCGGTTCATCTGGACGGCGCGGCCGGGTGCGCATCCGCGGTGGGAGCAGGCGTTTTCGAGTGATCAGGGTAAAACCTGGGAGACGAATTGGGAGATGGAATTCATTCCTGCTGGCCGTGGCGAGCGGTGAGTACGCCGTTTCAATCGTCGGACTCGATGTGGAACCGGAAGGGGCAAGAACAGGCAGGCGCCTCCAGCGACGGTGTCATCATTACCATCGTCACATGCTGGCGCAAACATATTGTCAGGCCCACGCCGCCATCAGCAAACAGATGAAGCCAATCACGGCAATGCTTCCGTGCACGAGAACAAGCCACTTGGGAAGCGGAATGTCGTTTAAATGGAAGCGCAAGTTCAGCAAAACACCCCCTGCCGCCGCAACCAGAAACAGTATGAGTGCCAATGTGGCCAGACCCGGCACGCTTGTGGTAGCCGCTGCAAATACCAGCAGCGTTAGCGCAGCTGCCGCTAAAAAACCATGTACCATCGCGAGCCACGACGGAGGATGCGGCTTGCCGCTGAAACGAAGTATCGCCATGGCCGCACCGCCTAAAGCAGAGATGGCGAACAGCACGGTTGAAGTCTTCAACATCAGGTTCGGTTCCATCGAGGCCTCCTCAGGGTGTCAGAAAGCTTGCGCAAGGCACACTCGCTCGCACCTCTCCTTGTGTATTCAAATAGCGGCAGGTTGTCAGTGCCGTAGCGTACGGTCACTTTATCCGGATTATTGGTGGCGCAGTGAGCATGGAATCGATCGCGCCCGGCTGAATGAATACTTCGGCCATATTTTTTGATAGGGAAATTTGATGGGGAAAAACCGGCTAGAAGCCTTCAGCGACGGCGTCATCGCCGTCATCATCACCATCCTCGTGCTGGAACTGAAAGTCCCGCACGGCGGGGACTTCGGCGTCCTGATCCCGCTATGGCCGGTGTTCATGAGCTACGTGATGAGTTTCATCTATGTCGGCATTTACTGGAACAACCACCACCACCTGATGCACGCCGTGAAGGAAGTCAGCGGCGGCGTCCTGTGGGCCAATCTGCACCTGCTGTTCTGGTTGTCGCTGATCCCGTTCGTCACCGCGTGGATGGGCGAGAACCATTTCGAGACCGGGCCGACCGCGGCGTATGGTTTCGTCCTGTTCATGTGTTCGGTTGCATATCTGCTGCTGGTCAAAAGACTGATCGCCAATCATCCGAAGAACGCCAAGCTGGCTGAGGCAATCGGCAACGATCGCAAGGGCAAGCTGTCGTGCGTCCTGTACCTGGCCGGCGTGGCGCTGGCGTGGTTTGCGGCCTGGCTCGGGTTCCTGGTTTATGCGGTCGTGGCGATCGTATGGCTGATTCCGGACCGGCGCATCGAGGAAAAAGTCGTCGAGGAGACCGAGCCGGAAGAGTAATCCAAACGGGGCTGAGCATCTCCGGAACCCGTTTTTTTCGGCCGTAAATATGTAACATCCGACAATATCCCTGCTATGCTTTGCGGGCACTACCGCCGGGCTCGCCCGGCGGTTTCCATTCCGGTGTCCGTACGTGATCGATAAACCGCACGGCACGGATGGGTGTGCGCGCAGCACAAAAAGAGATCGGCCCGTGGCACAAGCATGGGCGATCCGACAACCCTCCGGAGATCCCAACCAATGAACCGTTCGCACATCCTGGCCGTCGCTGTTACCGCAGCCGTTGCCAACCTGGCCTATGCCGCCCCCGCTTCGCTGCTGCCGGCGTCCAATCCGTTCGCCAAGCCGAGCACCCTGCAATACCAGTACCCGGCCTTCGACAAGATCAAGAACGACGACTTCGCGCCGGCGTTCGACGAAGGCATGCGCCAGCAGTCGTTGGAAATCGACGCCATCGCCAATAACAAGGCGGCGCCGACCTTCGACAACACGATCGTCGCGATGGAGCGTTCGGGCCAGCTGCTGAACCGCGTCTCGACCACGTTCTTCAACCTGGTCGGCTGCAACACCAATCCGACCCTCGACGCGCTCGACAAGGATCTCGCGCCGAAGCTGGCCGCCCACAGCGACAAGATCCGCCTGAACGACAAGCTCTACAAGCGCATCCAGACCCTGTACGACAAGCGCGCCAAGCTGCACCTCGATCCGGAATCGGCCTACCTGCTCGAGCGTTATCACACCGACTTCGTGCGGGCCGGCGCCAAGCTGTCCGCCGCCGACAAGGAAACGCTGAAGGCGTATAACGGCAAGATCGCCGCGCTGCAGACCCAGTTCAGCCAGAACGTGCTCAAGGAAGCGAACGCGTCGGCACTCGTCGTCGACACCCGCGCGGAACTGGCCGGCATGTCGGACAAGGCGATCGACGCCGCCGCCGCGCTGGCGAAGAAGGATGGGCTGGACGGCAAGTTCAAGGTGCCGGTCGTGAACACGACGCAGCAGGCGCCGCTGTCCGTGCTGACCAACCGCGCCACGCGCGAGAAACTGCTGGCGCTGTCGCTGGCGCGCGGCAGCCACGGCGGAGACTACGACAACCGCCAGGTCGTGCTGGGCCTCGTCAAGGCACGCGCCGAGCGCGCGAAGCTGCTCGGCTATCCGAGCCACGCCGCCTATATGCTGGAAGACCAGACTGCCAAGACGACGGGCGCCGTCAACCAGCTGCTGGCCGAGTTCGCCAAGCCGGCCGTGCGCAATGCGAAAAAGGAAGCGGCCGAGATCCAGAAGGTCATCGATGCCGAAGGCGGCAAGTTCCAGGCTACCGCTTATGACTGGAACTATTACACCGACAAGGTGCGCCAGGCCCGCTACGCGTTCGACGAAAACCAGCTGCGTCCGTATTTCGAGTACAACAACGTGCTGTTGAACGGCGTGTTCTATGCCGCCAACAAGGAATACGGCATCACGTTCAAGGAGCGTCACGACCTGCCGGTGTACAACCCGGACGTGCGCGTGTTCGACGTGTTCGATGCCGACGGCAAGCAGCTCGCGATCTTCCTGCACGATCCGTACGCCCGCTCGAACAAGCGCGGCGGAGCGTGGATGAATGCCTACGTCAGCCAGAACAAGCTGATGGGCACGCATCCGGTCATCGCCAACCACCTGAACATCCCGAAGCCGGCCGCCGGCGAGCCGACCTTGCTGACGTACGACGAAGTGCGCACGATGTTCCACGAGTTCGGCCATGCGCTGCACGGCATGTTCTCGAACGTGAAATACCCGCGCTTCTCGGGCACCCGGGTGCCGCGCGACTACGTCGAGTTCCCGTCGCAGGTCAACGAGATGTGGATGGCCTGGCCGGAAGTGCTGGCGAATTATGCCAAGCACTACCAGACGGGCGCGCCGATGCCGAAGGAGCTGCTGGATAAAGTCCAGGCATCGTCCAAGTTCAACGAGGGCTACCGCACGACCGAGTACCTGGCCGCGTCGATCCTCGACCAGAAATGGCACCAGCTGGGCGCCGACCAGATCCCGACCGACGTGCCGGGCTTCGAGGCGGCCGCGCTGCATGACGCCGGCGTCGACTTCCCGCTCGTCCCGCCGCGCTACCGCACGACCTATTTCTCGCACGTGTTCTCGGGCGGCTACTCGGCCGGCTACTACGGCTACCTGTGGGCCGAGAAGCTGGACGCCGACACCGTCGAGTGGTTCAAGGAAAACGGCGGCCTGCTGCGCAAGAACGGCGACCGCTTCCGCCAGATGCTGCTGTCGCGCGGCGGCACGATGGATGCGATGGAGATGTACCGCAACTTCCGTGGCCGCGATGCGAAGATCGAGCCGCTGCTGGAGCGCCGCGGCCTGACGGGCGAGTAAGCCACACCCGCACGCCGTTCCCGCCGCGGCGGGGACGGCGTTTTTTATCACGCGTAAACACCGCCGCGCGCCAATCCTCTCCCATCAGGTATAAACTTTCTCACAACACTCTACTGTGAGAAAGCCATGCTGCCCGATAACGAAGACACCCTGAAAGCGCACCTGAAAGCCCTGCACCGCAGTCTCGAGGAGCGGGGCGAGGTCGACGACGAGCTCGAAATGCTGCTGCGCCAGCTCGACGGCGACATCAAGCACGTACTCGACAAGCGCGCCCAGGATCCCGACGCGACGACCTACGGCCTGGCCTCGCGGACGCAGGAGCTGACGGCCCGGTTTGCCATTCGTCATCCGCACCTGGAACCGGCCCTGCGCGAGCTCGGCAATATCCTCGCGAGCATGGGGATTTGAGACAAGCCATTGAAAATTAAGCCATTTTTACGACGGCCGGCAGATTAATACAGCGTTTTCCGGTAAAATGCCGGCCAATGAACTCCCCTGCCAATCTTTTCGCGAACGTCGCCAAACGTTCCAGCCGCGCCCCGGCCGCCCCGTTCCTGCCCATGTCTCGCGCCGAGATGGACAAGCTGGGGTGGGATTCGTGCGACATCATCCTGATCACGGGCGACGCCTACATCGACCATCCGAGTTTCGGCATGGCCCTCGTCGGCCGCCTGCTGGAAGCGCAGGGGTATCGCGTCGGCATCATCAGCCAGCCGGACTGGACCTCGGTGGAACCGTTCCGCGCGCTGGGCAAGCCGAATCTGTACTGGGGCATCACGGCCGGCAATATGGATTCGATGGTCAACCGCTACACGGCCGACCGCAAGATCCGCTCGGACGACGCCTACACGCCGAACGGCGAGCCGAATAAACGTCCGGACCGCGCCGTGACCGTGTACTGCCAGCGCGCGCGCGAAGCGTTTCCGGGCGTGCCCGTCATCGCCGGCAGCATCGAGGCGTCGCTGCGCCGCATCGCGCACTTCGATTACTGGTCGGACAAGGTGCGCCGCTCGGTGCTGTTCGAATCGAAGGCCGATCTCGTCATCTTCGGTAACGCCGAACGCGCGCTCGTCGAGATCACCCGGCGCATCGCGGCAGGCGAGAACATCAAGACCATCCGCGACCTGCGCGGCACGGCCTTCCTCGTGCCGCACGGCTGGCTGCCGGACGAGGAGTGGACCGTGCACAATTCCACGCGCGTGGACGTGCCGGGCCGCATCGACGCGCAACCGAATCCGTATGCGATGGCGCTGGAAGATCCGAAGCAGTGCGCGCTCGACAACGCCGCGCCGGAACCGGCAGTGAAGCCGATCGTCATCATGACGCGCGAGGAACGCCAGGCCGCCGCGAAGGAAAAGGCGCGCAAGACCGTCGTGCGCCTGCCGAGCTTCGAAACCGTCAGCGAAGACCCGGTGATGTATGCGCACGCGTCGCGTGTGTTCCACCTGGAGTCGAACCCGGGCAATGCGCGCGCGCTCGTGCAGCAGCACGGCGACCGCGACGTCTGGCTGAACGCGCCCCCGCTGCCGCTCGCGATGGACGAGATGGACGGCGTCTACGACCTGCCGTACGCGCGCGCGCCGCACCCGAGCTACGGCAAGGCGCACATCCCGGCCTGGGAAATGATCCGGTATTCGGTGAACATCATGCGCGGCTGCTTCGGCGGCTGCACGTTCTGCTCGATCACGGAGCACGAGGGCCGCATCATCCAGAGCCGTTCGGAACCGTCGATCCTGCGCGAGATCGAGCTGATCCGCGACACGACGAAGAACTTCGCCGGCACCATCACGGACCTGGGCGGCCCGACCGCGAACATGTACCGTCTCGCGTGCAAGGACAAGAAGATCGAGGAAAGCTGCCGCCGCCTGTCGTGCGTGTATCCGACCATCTGCAGCAACCTCGGCACGGACCACAGCAAGCTGATCTCGCTGTACCGCAAGGCGCGCGCGATCCCCGGCATCAAGAAGATCCTGATCGGCTCCGGCCTGCGCTACGACCTCGCCGTGCGCTCGCCGGAATACGTCAAGGAACTGGTCACGCACCACGTCGGCGGCCTGCTCAAGATCGCGCCGGAGCACACGGAAGAGGCCACGCTCTCCAAGATGATGAAGCCGGGCATCGGCGCCTATGACGAGTTCAAGGCGTTGTTCGACAAGTACTCGAAGGAAGCGGGCAAGAAGCAATACCTGATCCCGTACTTCATCGCCGCGCACCCGGGCTCGACGGACGAGGACATGCTGAACCTGGCCCTCTGGCTCAAAAAGAATAATTTCCACCTCGACCAGGTGCAGACGTTCACGCCGACCCCGATGGCGATGGCGACGACGATGTACCACTCAGGTAAAAATCCGCTGCACAAGGTCACCGAGGATTCGGAAGAAGTCGTCACGGCCAAGAGCGGCAAGACCCGCAAGCTTCACAAGGCGTTCCTGCGCTACTACGATCCGGAAAACTGGCCGGTCCTGCGCGAGGGTCTCAAGCGCATGGGTCGCGGCGACCTGATCGGCAACGGCGAGCGCCACCTGGTGCCGCCGGCTGGCGCCGAACAGGACGCCGCGCCGCAGCGTGGCGGCGAACGCCGTCCGCCGGTGGCTCCGCGCAGCGACGCGCCGAAAGGCCGCGTGATCGAGGTCGCGACCCGGCGCAACGGGCGCGGCGGCGAGCGCCGCGGCGAACCGGCACCGTTCATGGCGCCGCCGTCCAAGGTGAAGGCCGGCATCCTGTCGACCATCAAGTCCAAGCCCAAGGCAGGCCGTAAATAAACGCACACCGGGGTCAGAGCCCGTTTTTTGGCAATAGCTCAAAAGCCATTACCTAAATTCGGGCTCTGACCCCGGTGTTCTTTATACGCTCAAATCCGCGCTTGCCTGCTTGTCCCGCAACCGGCGCGCATACCGGTGGCGCGCCCTGAGCCGCGGGTTGGTCATGAGTCTCCCCATGGTCTCGCCGACCACCATCACGACGCCCAGCAGCGGCAGCACGAGCATCAGGCCGGCCACGCCGGACAGCGCGCCGCCGATGAAGATCATCAGCACCGTCACCAGCGGGTGGATGTGCAGGCTGCGGCCCAGGGTCAGCGGCATGAAGACGAAGTCGTCCAGCAGGCGGGCCAGGATGAAAACGACGATCGCGCCGTAGGCGATCAGCGGGTTGGCCGGGGCGTCCGTGGCGGCGACCACCACGACCATCATGCAGCCCACGATCGAGCCGACGAACGGCACCCACGCCAGCAGCGCGGAGATCAATCCCAGCAGCAGCGGCGACGAGACGCCGATCACCCACAGGCCGAAGCCGAGCACGATGGTGTCCAGCACGGTCAGTTTCAATAAGCCCTCGAAGTAGCGCCGCGCCGTCTGGTCGACCTGGTGCAGCAGGAACAATGTGCGTTCGAAATAGGCGTTCGGCACGGCGCGCGCGAGGAATTTTTTGAAGCGCAGGCCGTCGCGTAGGAAGAAGAAGGCGAGGAACGGTGCCAGCAGCAGCGACGGCAGCCAGCCGGCCGCGCCCAGCAGGATGGACGTCAGGTGGCGCTGGGCGAAATTGTCCGTATAGGCCTTGAAGCGCTTGTTGACGATCGCCGTCAGGTGCATCTCGGCCAGGATGGGAAACTTGGCTTCCAGCAGCGTCATCGTGTTGCGCACGAAGGCGACGCCGCCGTCCAGGTACAGGGCGCCGGTCTTGTGCCAGCTGTCGGTGTCGCCGGGGGATCCGGTCCAGGTCATCGCCGCCATCAGCAGCAGGGCGCTGGCGCCATAGAATACGGCGCACACGAGCGTGGCCGAGACGTTGCGGGTAAAACCGGTGCGCAGCAAGTGTTGCATCGGACCCAGCAGGATGTAGTACAGGACGGTGCCGAGGATGAAGGGCAGCACCAGCCACAGCATGTGTTCGAGCAGCACCAGCAGCAGACACGTGATGCCGACGATGCCGATCCAGACGAACGGTCCGCTGCGCTCGTCGCGGAGTGCGTCGTTGATCACAGGGCCTCCACCTGGGCGTGGCCGTCGAGCCAGCCGCGCAGGCGCTGGCCGATGTGGCGCGCCAGTGCGAGCGAGATCTTGTAGCCGATCACGGCATCCGTTTCCATCAGGGCCAGGAAGTCATCGCGGAAGAATACGGCCAGTTCGCAGGCGTCGAGGGCACGCACCTGGGCGCTGCGTGGCGAATTGTCCAGCAGGGCCAAGTCGCCGAAGAAACTGCCCGGTCCCAGGTCCCCGACCAGCTGGCGGCCCCTGCTGTGGCTGCGACTGATCTGCACGCGGCCGCTCATCACCAGATACAGGGCCTGGCCCTCCTCGCCCTCGTCGAACACGATTTCGTCCGGCAGGTAGCGGCGTTCATGCATGAGGCCGTCGACGAACTTGATTTCCAGGGGTTTGAGGGAACGGAACAGTGGCGTGTTCTGCAGCCGGAGCTGACGGGGGGACAAGGTGTGCGATTTCAGGAAACCAAAGATCACGAAAGCTCCGGGACAATGCAGCAGAGTAGCTGTACGTCAATTATGAACGATTCATTTGTGCTTGCGCAGCTACTACGCAACGCTCGGCAATCACGGTGCATATCGCTCAACAGTTGATATAAATCGTGCGTGCACCCGATTGAAAAACGTGTAATATAATTCCTTTGGGAAATATTTCTTATATTAATGGCATCATCTCACCACTTCCGACCAGGAGGAACCGAGTGATCGATATCCAGACCTTCATGCTGGCGCTCGGCGTCGGTAACACGGCGTTTGCCCTGCTGATGGCGGGCTATATGCGCGGCGCGGTACCGAATCCCGCCCTGCGCACCTGGATGTGGGCGCGCCTGTCGTCCGGGCTGGCGCAGATCTGCTGCTGGATGGCGCCGCATGCCGGACTGCCCATCGCCGAGGAACTGGCCGCCTTCGGCTGGGTCGGCGGTGTCGCATTGGAACTGGCGTCGTATTGCGTGTTCTTCGGATTCCGCAACTGGCGCCGGGTGCTTGCGCCGGCCGCCGTCGCGGCGCTGTTCGTCGTCGCCGCCGCGGCGATGGCTCAGGCGTCGCGCGAGCAGATGACGCAAGTGGTGGCCGTGATCGTCGCCCTGTTCGCGTCCGGCGCCGCCGCCATCCTGCTGCGGCCCCAGGCCGGCGCGCCGCTGCTGCAGCGTGTCATCGGCGCCAACGATGCCCTGTTCGCCATCGCGATCTGGACGTGGATGGCCGTGGCAAACGGCGGCGTCGGGAGGTTCGATGCGAATCCGGTAGTTGGCTTTGCTTATCTGGCGAGCTATTTACTGATGATCGTCAATGGATTCGGCTTCTTGTTGTTGTGTAAGCTCAAGGACGACCAGCGCATGCACCACCTGGCCACGATCGACGGCTTGACCGAGATGCTGAATCGCCGCGCCTTTTTCGAACGGGCCGAGAAAGCGCGCCAGCAGGCGGTGCGCCTGCGCAAGCCGATCGCGCTGATGATGCTCGACCTCGACCATTTCAAACAGCTCAACGACGGCTTCGGCCATGCCTGCGGCGACGAGGCCCTGCGCCTGTTCGCCGACACCGCGCGTGCGAGCCTGCGCGACAACGACGTGATGGGCCGGCTGGGCGGCGAGGAATTCGCGCTGGCGATGCCGGGCACGTCGCTGGCGGGTGCGCAGCAGGCGGCGGAACGCCTGCGCGTCGCCGTCGCCGAGGCACCGGGACTGGCCTGCGCCGCGACCTATCGCATGACGGTCAGCATCGGCGTCGTGATGATCGATCCGGGCGAGGAATTGACGGCCGCCCTGGCGCGCGCCGATCACGCCTTATATACGGCCAAGACGGGCGGACGCAACCGCGTCGAGATCGGCGGACCGCTCCTCAAGCGGGCCTGAACCGCCGGTATCCAATGGCGTCGAGATCGGCGCGTCCCTGCTCAAGCGGGCCTGAACCGCCGACATTCAAAGCACACCGGGCTGCGCGTCCAGGTCGAGCGTGGCCGTGGGCGGGATGCGCAGGTCCAGGTGGCTCGTCAGCACGATGCAGCGATTGTCCGCGTGCGCGCGGCGCGTCAATGCCGTCTCCAATACCTCGACCGCCTGCACGTCCAGGCCGTTGAACGGTTCGTCCACCAGCAGCAGGCGCGCCGGCAGCGCGAGCGCGAGCGCCAGTTGCAGCTTTTTGTATTGGCCCAGCGACAGTCCCGCGACCGGCTGGCCACCGATGTCGGCGATGTGAAACGCATCCAGGTGCCGGCCCAATACATCGCGGTCGGCGTCGGCGTAGAGCGCCAGGTGCAGTTCGAGCCATTCGCGCGCCGTCAGCCAGTCCAGTGCCGGCGCTTCTCCGCCGCAATAAAAGCTCAGGCGCCGATAGGCGAGCGCATCCGTTGCGCTGTCCAGCCCGTCCAGGCGGATGTGGCCGCGGCTCGGGGCCAGCGCGCCGCCCAGCAGTTTTAATAAGGTCGTCTTGCCGCGGCCGTTGCGGCCGCGCAGCCAGGTGAGGCCGGGGCCGAGCCGCAGGTTCAGCCCGACGAAGACGCTGCGCGTCGCAAAGTGAAAACCGAGGTTCTCGACGTCGACGGATGGACTCATTCCCATAATTTGCTTCCGGTGGCGCACAACAGCATGATGGCGAACGCAACGAGCGCCATGCGGCCGCGTGCCGTGAAGGGAGGTGTCAGCACGAGCAGCGGCGCAATGCCCCAAGCCAATGCGAGGAAGAGGTGGGCGGCCGTCCCGTGCCACGCACCGGCCGCTGCGCCCATGCAGGTCAGCACGGCCAACGCGGGCGTCAGGATCAGCAAGGTCATGGCGCGTGCGTGCCGGGCCAGTGCGGCAACGTCGATGGGCCAGCCGGCCGCCGGCACCCGCACGCGTGCCAGCTGGGTCCGCAACGCCTGGTCGGCGTCGTGCACGAGCAAGACCAGCAGGATACTCGTCAGCACCGCGCCGAGCACGCGCGGCATGGCCTGCGGTCCCATCATCCACAGCGCGGCGGCGCCGGCGGTGGCGGCCAGCAGCACGCACTGGCGCGCGCCGGCGACATTGCCGCGCCACAGCGGCAGCCAGAACAGTCGGCGCCACAGATACAGTGCGCCGATGCGGGACGCGGGCGGGTGGGTGCCCGCAGCGGCAACCGCCGGCGCCCGGCGCGCGCGTTGCGGGAGGCCGGCGCCGCGTACGAGCAGGACGGTGGCGCACGTCCAGGTCAGCAGGAAGGACAGCACGGTCCCGGCGACGGCGCGCGGCGGCACCAGCCAGTCGGGACGTTGATACAACCACACCGCCAGCGAGGCCGTGTACGCCAGGCCCAGCGGCCCGGTCAACAGGGTGGCGACGACGGCGGAGGCGCGCAGCAACAGGCCGGGCGGCACCGGCAGCGGATGCAGCCACGCGCGCACGTGCGCGGGCATGACGCGGGGCCGCAGCAGCACGATTGGCAGGCTCATCGCGACACCATGCAGGCACAGCAGGGGCAGGGCGAGCGGCAGCGGTTCGGCGGCTGCGAGCATCGCGGGCATGGCGGCAAAAGCGAGCAGCCCGACGAGGGTCGGACCCAGCACGAACATGACGATCTCGGCGGAGCCGCGCAGGCGCGCGGCCAGTTGCGCCAGGGCGTGGCGGGCGAGGCGGAGACGGAACCGGGTGTAAGGATGCGTCATCGATAGAGTCGGGGGATGAAACGAAAAAAGGTCCGACGAATCGGACCTTTTTTTCTTGATGCTGGCGGAGCGGACGGGGCTCGCCCACGTTCCGCGGGCCGCGGAATCGCTTGCAAGCGATTCCCTTCGACCCCCAACACGTGTTCCCCGCAGGGGGAACACTTTTACATCTGAATTCTGGCGGAGCGGACGGGGCTCGAACCCGCGACCCCCGGCGTGACAGGCCGGTATTCTAACCAACTGAACTACCGCTCCGTTTACTTTGATCGGTTCTTCACTTTGCAAATTGCCGGAACCTGGTGGGCGCTGAGAGGCTCGAACTCCCGACCTAATCCTTGTAAGGGATCCGCTCTACCAACTGAGCTAAGCGCCCGTCACTTTGTTCCGGTTTCTTGCCAACGTTTGTCATCACGTCCGAAGAGGCCCGAATCATAGCGTATCCCTTCAAAAACGTGCAAGGGGTTTTCAGAAAAAAGTGAACAGGGATGCAGCATGCGACTTTCTCATATGCAACAGACTGTTGTAAGGATGTGTGCGGCTGGTTGTATTCCTTGCATAAGGATATACACATAATCGACAATTGCCGTTTTACACGCCGGCAATATTTAGACATCGACAATCAGGTGCGAGTTTGCCGAGGCCCACAGCCTGCCCTACCCGGGTGCCTCAGGAGAGACAGCGGAGACAACGCGGCAGTTTTTTTCACTCTTCCCTAGGAAAAACTCAATGATCAAGATGTCGAAGATGCACAAGCGCGTCATCGCCGCGCATGGCGCGGTGCTGGCGCTGGCCGTCGTACCCGGCGGCGCGGCCCTGGCCCAGACTGCGCAGGCGACCCAACTGCAGACGGTCACCGTGACCGCGCAGCGCCGTACCGAAAACATCAAGGAAGTCCCGGTGTCCGTCACCGCCATCAAGGGCGAAAAGCTGGACGTGCTCGTGTCCGGCGGCGCGGACATCCGCCTGCTGGCCGGCAAGACGCCCAGCCTGAACGTTGAGTCCTCGAACGGCCGCACGTTCCCGCGTTTCTATATCCGCGGCTACGGCAACACCGATTTTTCCGAATTCGCATCGCAGCCCGTGTCGCTGATCTATGACGACATCGTCCAGGAAAACCCGATCCTGAAGGGCTTCCCGATCTTCGACCTGGCCGGCGTGGAAGTGCTGCGCGGCCCGCAAGGCACCCTGTTCGGCCGCAACACCCCGGCCGGCGTCGTGAAATTCGAATCCGAAAAGCCGAATTTTAAAAAGGTCGAGGGTTACTACAACGTGTCGTACGGCACCCACGGCACCACGAACGTCGAAGGCGCGGTCAACGTGCCGCTGTCGGACAAGTGGGCGATGCGCGTATCGACCCTGCGCCAGCACCGCGACGACTTCGTCGACAACTACAGCGACATCGCGAAGACGAACAAGACCAGCGAACTCGACGGCTACAACGAACATGCCGAACGCGTGCAATTCCTGTACAAGCCGGATACCACGTTCAGCGCCCTGTTCAACGTGCACCAGCGCACGACCACCGGCAGCGCCCGCCTGTTCCGCGCGAACCTGATCAAGAAGGGCACGAACGACATCGTCGACGGCTACGACCTCGACAGCATCGTCACCAACGCCCAGAATTTCCAGAACCTCAAAACGAACGGCGCCAACGCCCGCATCACGTGGGACCTGGGCCCGGTCCTCTTCCACTCGATCACCGGGTACGAGTCGGTCGGCAATTACTACAGCCGCGGCGACATCGACGGCGGTACGCCGCAAGGCCCGGGCTTCATCCCGTTCCAGTCCGAGACGGGCGGCTTCATCGACGACCTGAAGCAGTACTCGCAGGAATTCCGCGTCGAATCGAAGGATGCGGGGCCGCTGCACTGGCAGGCCGGCGTCTACTACTTCAAGGAAGACGTGACGGGCGGCAGCGACGGCTACAGCAGCGCCACCGGCGCCCGCACGTCGCGCCAGTCCAGCGAGCAGAACAACAAGGCCTGGGCCGCGTTCGGTTCCGTGATGTACAACATCAATGACGCCCTGTCGGTGCGCGGCGGTATCCGCTACACGGACGACAAGAAGGACTTCCACACCGTCACCGCGATCGGCTTCACCCCGGTCGGCCCGAACAGCGTCGGCGAAAGCAAGGACAAGATCAACTGGGATCTGTCGAGCACGTACAAGTTGAATGCCGACGTGAACCTGTACGCCCGCATCGCGACCGGCTTCCGCGCCCCGAGCATCGCGCCGGCCTCGACCTTCGCACCGGTGGGCATCACCGTCGCCGACGCCGAGACCATCACCTCGTACGAAGGCGGCATCAAGGCCGACCTGTTCGAGCGCCGCGCCCGTGTCGCGTTCTCGCTGTACGACTTCGACGTCAAGAACCAGCAGCTGACCGTGGTCGGCGGCAACACCAACGTCACCAAGCTGATCAACGCGAAGAAGACCGAGGGCCGCGGCGCCGAATTCGACTTCGAAGGCCTCGTGACGCCGGACCTGCGCGTCGGCGCCAGCGCCTCGTACAACTTCACCGAAATCCGTGACCCGAGCCTGTCGCTGAGCAAGTGCGCAGCGTGCACGATCACCGACCCGCTCAATGCCGCCGGCAACGTCCTGATCGACGGCAACCCGCTGCCACAGGCACCGAAGTGGATCATGAACCTGAACGCCCGCTACAGCATGCCGGTGGCGGACGGCGAGTTCTACGTCTATACCGACTGGTCGTACCGTTCGAAGATCAATTTCTTCCTGTACGAAGCGAAAGAGTTCACGGGCAAGCCGCTGACGGAAGGCGGCCTGCGCCTGGGCTATATCTGGGCAGACGGCAAGTATGAAGTGGCCGCGTTCGGCCGCAACATCCTCGACCAGCGCCGCATCACCGGTGCGATCGACTTCAATAACCTGACGGGCTTCACCAATGACCCGCGCACCTACGGTGTTCAGTTCAAAGGCAACTTCTAAGTTGTAGCAAGTCGTCAGGCAGAAAGGCCGCGAGCGATCGCGGCCTTTTTTTTTGCCCCAAAGATTGTGCCCAAAACCGGGCTCTGACCCTAATACCGTTAAGTTAAGCGGCAAGTTCAGCAACGATCGCTTGTAAACGAGGCCGCGGGCTGTTAACCTGCGGCCTTCATGTTATCTGAATCCCTACCACTTGTTACTGTCGACTTGGCAGCCCCTGACTGGAGGCGGCTGGGCGAGCATCTTCCCGCCGAGTGGATCGAGGCGGCACTGAACTATTCTGGCAAGGCCAGCATCCGCCAGCGGCGTTTGCCCGCGCAGCAGGTAGTATGGCTGGTGATTGCGCTGGCCTTGTACCGACACCGGTCAGTACGTCAAGTGTTGGCGGAACTGGACTTGGCTTTACCGGACCTGGAGGACCGCTGTGTGACCGATAGCGCCGCAACCCAGGCGCGGCAGCGGCTTGGCGAGGAGCCGCTGGCCTGGTTGTTCGCCGCCTCGGCCCGGCGCTGGCACCAGCAGGATGAGCAGCGGTATCAGTTCAAGGGCCTGCAACTTCTTGCCATGGACGGGACCACACTCAAGCTGGCCGACAGTTCCGAAAACCGGGACCATTTCGGCGCACCGCATTACGTGGGCGATGCCACTGCCAGCTATCCCCATGCGCGTTTGGTCACATTGTGCGTGCTCGATACCCAACTCGTTCTGGCGGCGCGTTTTGGCATTTACCGTCAAAGCGAAATCACCTTCGCACGGGACCTATTGGCGGATATCCCCGACCACTCATTAACGGTCTTCGATCGCGGCTTTCTGGGAGCCGAACTACTCTGCAAGCTCAGCGGTAATGGGCTCGAGCGCCACTTTCTGGTGCCAGCGAAGGCCAACACGCGCTGGACCCTGATCGAAGGCGATGAGAAAGACGGCGTGGTGGAGATGAAAGTCTCAGCTGCAGCACGCAAACGAGATCCGGACCTGCCCGCACACTGGCGCGCACGGGCCGTTCTGACGCCTACGCCGCAGGGGCGGCTCGTTTATCTTTTGACTTCGCTGCTGGACCGTCGACGCTTTCCTGCCGATCAATTGCGCCAATG